>NZ_DATGTT010000106.1:0-2452 GCF_035301675.1 Lentibacillus sp.
CAAATTGATCAGACCGTCCGCAGCAAACGGACAACATGGCTCGAAATTGTTTTGCTGTCATTGTTTATTTTTGTCGGTTTCAGTGTTATTTCAACTTCATTCAACTTGTCAGGTTATAGCGCTGAGTTTGAGTATTCCTTAAACGGTCAAACATTCACGACGGATTATCATCTGCCTCCGATTGCCGGTCCGAATGAGGGTGAGCTGATGACGGGTGACAGGATGGAACCATTGTTTGATGCACCTGGCTGGATGCAGGGTGTTGACGCGGCTAGGAAATTCAATACGCTTATTTGGTCAGTACTGACTGGCATCGTATTATATGGTTTAACTCGTTTAATCTTTCGCAAACGAGTGGGTGCAGCTATTCAGCCGTTCATGAAAAAAGCTAAACCGAACATGCTTGATGAAATATCATACCGTGCAGTTGCCATCGGTTTTCCAGTATTCACACTGGGTGGTTTAATATTTGCATCCATATGGGCACAGATTGCCTGGGATCGCTTCTGGGGCTGGGACCCGAAAGAAGTTTGGGCATTGGTGACCTGGTTCTTCTATGCAGCGTTTTTGCATTTGCGGCTTTCAAGAGGCTGGCATGGTGAACGATCAGCTTGGCTTGCTGTTGGAGGGTTCGCGATTATTATGTTCAATTTAATTGCGGTTAACTTGCTATTGGCGGGCCTTCATTCTTACGCATAAAGGGAAACTTCAACCATTAGGGGCCCTTGCTTTCTTATCTTTTTGGTGGACTTAGTGGTTTCTAAATGTATAAACAAGAATTAAGAGGCAGGAGAAGTGTGGGATAGGTGGTGCGATTCATTAGTTTTGTTTACTCTAAATAACACTATATTTATAGAGCTATTACCAATAAAAGGTTTATATTTTTTAGGTTTACCTTGCCGATATAAGTATTATTCTGCACACTTGAAAGGTGTGGGGTGATTTCATGAAGAGTTATCGTGACAAAGATAAGTATTATGTAACCTCCCTTTATTAATTAGGTCATCGATTGAGACCCTAATATTTATACTCCCGAGGTGAATGAATAGTGGGAAAATGGTTTCCGTCAATTTATGATATGGCAATGAGACCGCTCGAAAAAACCAAATTCAACAAGATACGTAAAACATTAGTAAATCAGGCAATAGGAAGGGTGCTGGAGATTGGTTCAGGTACGGGGATGAACTTTCCTCACTATAAGAATGCAACACAAGTAGATGCAATCGAACCCAACCCTTTGATGAAGGAACGAGCACTTAAACGGATGGAGAGATCACGTATCCCCATTCAAACTTATTTGGTTGAAGCGGAAAAACTTCCATTTGCTGACAATACATTTGATTCAGTTGTAGCCACACTTGTTTTTTGTACCATTCCAGAACCGATGAAAGCTCTTCAAGAAATTCAACGAGTCAGTAAACCTAATGCGAAAATTTTACTTTTTGAGCATGTAAGGGTAGATAAAGCACTATTGGGAAAAACACAGGATGTATTAACGCCATTATGGAAAAAGGCTTGTGATGGATGTCATTTGAATCGTGATACTTTAGAACTAATAAAACAGTCAAACTTGTCTGTTATGGAAGTGGATTCCTATTTTAATGGGATCTTTTTGACCATCAAATGTTTAAATGAAACGTAAGAAGTTGTGTTCATGAAACAAGCTGCAGGATTTGCACTTTTCAAGGGAACTAGTAGTTTTTGACATTCCTGGCTGGTTTCCGGAATAGAGACCATAGCAGGCAGGGGGAAGGTCTTAATTAATTAGTTTCATTCATTTTGTTAACTTCGTAAATCTACACAGTTTCTACACATAATTGTTCTATATTTATAGGGAGTAGTAAACAAAATGCGAAATCCTTGGAACAGCAGAATCTAAATATTGCATATAACGAACGCGTGTTATTGTTTTAAGGGGGCGATACATATGAGTTTGGAACAAGCCAAAAAAAATAAGAAAAACAAAAAAAGAAATCGCTTTATTTTTAGAACTGCAATTTTAGTTGTGTTATTAGGAGCAATTGTATTTGCGTTAGTCACCAATTTACAAGCTGATAACGCAGTTTATCAAGAAGGGGATAAAGCACCTGATTTTAGTTTGAAGCAAATTAATGAAAATAATGAATTAGAAACTGTACAGTTAAGTGATTTAGAAGGTAAGGGAGTGATGCTAAATTTCTGGGGTACGTGGTGTAAACCATGTGAGGAAGAAATGCCTTACATGCAATCATTATATCCTGAATATAAAGAAAGAGGGATTGAAATTGTTGCAGTCAGTTTAGATAGTACGGAGTTTGTAGTTCATCCTTTTATCGATAAGTATGATTTAACATTCCCTATTCCTCATGATAAAAACGAGGAAGTACGAGATCTTTATAAAGTTGGACCAATTCCAAGCACCTTTTTTATTAATCCGGATGGAGAAATTGAGGAAATTGTAAGTGGGGCTCTT
>NZ_DATGTT010000107.1:0-7957 GCF_035301675.1 Lentibacillus sp.
ACCACTGTCTCTCCTTTCTTAATCACCGTATCAATATGATTCATCCCGTAATTGTACGACAACATCAGATGGTTCGGAACATCGAATATAGCGATGTCAGCCTGTTTTCCCGTTTCCAGACTGCCGATTTTATCCTCACTGTTAATCGCATGGGCAGCATTGATCGTAGCTGCTGTGAGAACCTCTTCTGGTGTCATGCCCATCTTCAGGCAGCCCAGGTTCATGATGAACTGCAGGGATAGTGTTGGCGATGAGCCCGGATTAGCATCGGTCGATAATGCAACAGGGACTCCACCATCAATCATTTTCCGCGCATTAGCATACTCCGCCATCAGGAAAAATGCAGTCCCCGGCAGCAGGACACCCATCACATTGTTTTCAGCCATATCATGGATACCTTCGTCAGACGCCTTCAGTAAATGATCTGCTGAAATTGCACCGACTTCCGCAGCCAGTTCAGCACCGCCATACGGCTCGATTTCATCGGCGTGAATTTTTGGGACGAGCCCATACTCCTTACCGGCTTCCAGAATCCGGCGTGACTGATCCGGTGTGAAAACGCCGCGTTCACAGAATACATCATTGAATTTAGCCAGTTTCCGCTCTGCCACTTCCGGAATCATCTCTTCAATCACCCTGCTGACAAACGGCTCCGGGTTATCCCGCTCGTCAACCGGAATAGCGTGTGCGCCCATAAATGTGGACACGACATCCATGGCATGATCCTCGTTTAATTTTGCGGCGACTTCAAGCTGTTTCAATTCATGCTCCAATGACAAGCCATAGCCGCTTTTGGCCTCGACCGTCGTCACCCCGTACTGGAAAAAGGTATCAAGACGCTGTTTTGATTCAGCATACAGTTGGTCGAAATCGGCTTCCTTGGTCGCTTTGGTTGTTGCATGAATCCCGCCCCCGGCATTCATGATCTCCATATATGTCTTGCCTTTCAGCCGCATTGCGTACTCATTCTCCCGTGTTCCGGCATGCACCAGATGGGTATGCGGGTCAATCAGTCCTGGTGTGACCGTTTTTCCTGTTGCATCATGCATCTCCGCCTCATCAATGTCCTTTTGGTATTGCTGATTGAACTCCGGCAGCTTGCCGACTGCCACGATTTTTCCGTCCTTTATGAGCACGCTCCCATTTTCAATAATGTTCAATTCTCGCATCGTTTCACGCTTAGCCGGCTGTCCCGAATGTCCTGCCATCGTCACGACTTGCGCAGCATTTTTAATCAAAAGTGTTTGTGTCATGTTATACCTCCTCGTATCTTTCCTTAGATTTACAACAGTACTATCAATCTATAGCGGACCGCTTTGACCTGCTGTAATCTACAGCGCTGCAGCAGCAAAACTTATGAACGTTCTTCCTTGTTGTTCAGCATCGGAATTTGGACGCCCTTCTCTCGTGCGGTTTCCTCTGCCAGTTCATAGCCTGCATCGACATGCCGTACGACTCCCATGCCTGGGTCTGTCGTCAGCACCCGCTCAAGCCTGGATTCCGCATCTATTGTTCCATCAGCAACAATGACCATCCCGGCATGCAGTGAGTAACCCATGCCGACACCACCACCGTGATGCACACTGACCCAGCTGGCACCGCCGACACTGTTAATGAGTGCATTCAATATCGGCCAGTCTGCCACTGCATCACTGCCGTCTTTCATGCCTTCTGTCTCGCGGTTGGGCGATGCGACCGATCCGGAATCCAAATGATCGCGACCGATAACAATTGGTGCTTTCAATTCGCCGCTTGCGACCATCTCATTGATGATTTTGCCAAATCGGGCGCGTTCCCCGTAGCCAAGCCAGCAAATTCGAGACGGCAGCCCTTGAAAGCTGATTTTTTCCCTTGCCATTCGGATCCAGTTGCAAAGGGGTTTATTGTAGCTGAATTCCCGCAAAATCACTTCATCGGTCTTATAAATATCTTCCGGATCACCGGACAGTGCCACCCAGCGGAACGGCCCCTTGCCCTCGCAAAACTGCGGCCGGATGTAGGCCGGAACAAAACCCGGAAAATCAAACGCGTTCGTCACGCCTTCATCTTTGGCAACCTGACGAATGTTGTTGCCATAGTCAAACGTTACTGCGCCCTTTTGTTGCATCGCAAGCATTGCTTCCACATGACGGGCAATGCTAGTGCGAGAAAGCTTTGTATAATGTGCTGGATCATGCTTTCGTAAATCAGCTGCTTCATCCAGTGTCATCTCAACTGGTACATACCCATTTTTCGGATCGTGTGCTGACGTCTGATCGGTGAGTACATCCGGAACAAACCCTTTTTCAATCATTTCCGGCAAAATTTCTGCCGCATTTCCGAGCAGCCCAATCGAGAGCGCCTTGCCTGTATCACGTGCTTCCCGGGCCAGCTTCAGCGCATGGTCCAAATCATCCGCCTGCGTGTCAAGGTATTTCGTTTCCAGGCGCCGGTCAATCCGGTGCTGATCGACTTCAACGGCAATACAGACACCGTCATTCAGCGTGACCGCGAGAGGCTGTGCACCGCCCATGCCGCCAAGCCCGGCTGACAGTGTGATCGCCCCTTTCAAACTGCCACCGAAATGCTGTCGTGCGCACTCCGCGAATGTTTCAAACGTTCCCTGCACGATACCCTGGCTGCCAATGTAAATCCAGCTTCCCGCCGTCATCTGGCCGTACATCATCAGTCCCTTTTGATCAAGCTCATTGAAATGATCCCAATTTGCCCATGCCGGCACCAGATTGGAATTGGCCAACAGTACTTTCGGTGCGTCCTTGTGCGATTTGAAAACGGCAACCGGTTTGCCGGACTGGATAAGAAGCGTTTCGTCATTTTCCAGCCGCTTTAGCTCCCTGACAATTGCTTCATAGCTCTCCCAATTACGTGCTGCTCTGCCGATTCCGCCATAGACAACCAATTCATCCGGGTTCTCCGCCACATCCGGATTCAAATTGTTATTCAGCATCCGGAGTGCCGCTTCCTGCAGCCACCCTTTCGTGTGCAGTTCTGATCCGCGATACTGAATCACCGGTGTATTTGTTTTCGCCGTCATACCATCATCTCCCATTCCAGGTTTTATAAAGCGCTTACAAATATCACTTACGAAAAGCCCGCATCGTTTCAGCCGCCAAATACGCTGCCAGTCTGACCGTTTTATCACTCTCGTCTACCAGCGGATTAACCTCTGATATATCGAAACTGAGTAAATTCCGTTTTCCCGCAGCATACGTCAAAAGCTCCCGGACCGTTTTCGGATCCAATCCCAATGGTGACGGTGCACTCACTCCCGGTGCCGCAGAAGCCACGATTGAATCAGTACAGAGCGTCATGATCAGATAATCATACCGCTTCGAAAAATCATCAATTGCCGCAAACGTATTCCCGAAATCGTCCGGCGTGATATCCTTCTCCAAAATATATTCGCAGCCGTATGCATCAGCTGTTTCAAACAATGCATTTGTGTTCCCGAACTCCTGGATCCCCAGACATAAATATCCAACATTGCCGTTTTCCTCCAAAATCTGTCTGAACATCGTGCCGGACGAGGGCTCCGGATCATCCCGCATATCAAAATGCGCATCGATATTGATAATTCCAAGCGTTTTATCCGGACCTATATAGTCCCTTGCACCAAGATAATGCCCATACAATGTTTCATGTCCGCCGCCAAAGATAATCGGTGTGACGCCTGTCTGAAAAGTCTCCTTAATATAATAGCCCAATTCCGCCTGTGCCGCTTCCAATGCTTCTCCTTCACAATGAACATTGCCGACATCAATCGTTTGCCCATCCATAAGATACGGCAACTTGGCTAAAAACTGCCGGATTACACCAGGGGCCTGTGCAGCGCCCTGCCTTCCTTTATTGCGCCGGACACCTTCGTCACTGGCAAACCCGATGATACCAAACCCGTTTTCGTCTGACGTCAGCTCATCAAGTCCCATTAAATGAACTACCTGATGAAACCGGAAATTTGACGGGTTCGCATCATCGTCAATTCTGCCAGACCAAACTTGCTTATCTGCTAATGTATAAATACAATCACCCCAATTCATGCTGTCAGTTTCTGAAAATAACAACTTTAATAAATATTATAATTCACCTGTGATATAATGACTAATACTAATTTTTTATATTTCGATAGTATTTGTCTATAGGAGGATATAAACCATGGATATACGCCAATTAAAATACTTCACGACTCTTGTTGATGAACAAACTTACACAAAGGCAGCCAGCGCGCTGCACATCTCACAGCCATCGTTAAGTGCCGCGATCAAAAAATTGGAAGAGGAAGTCGGCTTGATTCTGATTGATCGCTCAAAACGACAGCTCCAGATTACAAGAGAAGGTCAGATTCTTTATCAGGAGTCCCGAAAACTGCTCCATCATTATGAGCACGTCTCTTTTGAAATGGATCGCCTCAAGCAGCAGGGACCACTGGAACTGTCAATCGGTCTGATTGAATCATCGATGTTTTTTATACCCAACATCTTGACACATTTCAAGCAAGAATATCATGAGGTTCGCATCAGCCTGCTCGAGACTTTAAGCCTCACCGACGTCATGAAAGCCTTAAACAACTTTGATATCCATCTTGCCATTACCAATCAGTACATTCATCAGGAAGATATCGAAACAATACCAATCTATGAGGAAAATCTTGTCGCACTCATTCCTCCCGGCCACACATTAAACCAGAGAGACACGCTTCACATTCATGATCTGGAAGAGGAAAATTTCATTGTTTGCAAAGAGGGGTTCCAGACACGGCAGGACATTCTCAATGCCTTCAGCAAATCAGGGGTTAAACCGAACATCCAGTTTGAAATCGAGCGGTTCGAAACCGGCTGCAGCCTCGTGGAGGACGGGCTCGGCATTACCGTCGTACCCGAAAACTACGTCCGCTATTCCAAACAGACAGACTGCGCCATCAAAAAAATAGATAGTGCCAGCATCTCACGAATCGTCTATCTCGCTTATGACAAAAACCGTTACCAGCCGCCGATTGTCATGCGTTTTATCGAACTTGTGAGGGAATTCTTTGTGTGATGTCTGTCATTCATCCCTGGAAAGGAATCCATGAAACGAATTGTTAAGAATGAAGTCCGTTGAAAAAACCGCATGTCAAAACTCATGCGGTTTTATTGAGACTTTAGACTCATTTCTCACCGTTATCAGGCAAAATTTGAAGTTTTGTCTTGCAAAAATCAGGATACATATGTAAAATACCAAAAGTTTGCTTTAGCAGTATCTGGGGAAAGGAGCTTAAAGGGTGAGTCCATGCGACAGTTATCAGACGAATTGCTCATTGAATTATACCATCGGGCAGTCGAGTACGAATTAGAAAATGATTTTATCCAATTGATAAAAGAGGAACTGAGGGATCGTTCCATTATCATTGAAGGGTTTAAAACTGACTAAAGGGGCAAAGGCCTCTTTCTACCCAATAATTGTAAGCACTTTCAAAACCTGGAATCATCCCTGAAGTAAATGTTATTGATGCACAGTAAATTGCGGTTGGAAGGCTGATCCAGTACAAGTGCATCCCCCCTTGAAATTTCACTTCTGACTTATGAAACGGGACTGCCCAGCATCATGTTTTTTTGGGAAAGAAGTTCTCTAAAATGGGTTTGTCGCCCATTGCAGCGATTGTTTAATGAAAATCCTCGGATGCAGTTTCAGCTGCGATACCATGTATTCAGCCAAATCTTCCGGCTGCATAAACTTTTCCGTATCATTTTTATCAGGATTGTCACCGAATATCATTTCCGTCCCGACCATGCTCGGGTTGAGCGTGGAAACACGGATATTATACGGGCGCACTTCCTGCATGAGCGCCTCTGTCATACCCTGCACAGCAAATTTAGACGCACTGTACGATGTTGACCCCGCAGTTCCTTTTAAACCGTTGCTCGATGAAATATTCATAATATCACCCTGATTTTTCTCAATCATTTGCGGCAATACAGCACGGGTAACATGGTACGTACCGAACACATTCACTTCCAATGTATGCTTCCAGTCGTCCGGGTCAATATCCAGAAAATTACCGTTCAGGCCGATGCCTGCATTGTTAAGGAGAATATCAGCAGAGCCAAGGTCGCTTTTCAAATGTTCAACCGCCTGATTCACGTCATCTATTTTTGCAATATCGCACACGGCGTAACTCGTTTTCACGCCGTTGGCTGCAGCTTCCTCTGCCACTGCCTCCAGCTTGCTCTCTGTCCGTGCGATCAGTCCGACATGAACGCCTTCACGCGCCAGTTCAAGTGCTGTTGCCCGGCCGATGCCGCTTCCGGCGCCTGTGATATAGGCGACTTTCCCATTAATGTCCTGTCCCATTATGTACCATCCTTTCAATTATAGTCATTACAATCATTGTACGTTCTGACAGACATATATTCCAGCAAAAAACCTTTGTTTTTCATACCCCTTTTGTGAGTTTCATTTCGATTATAGGTATGAGGAAGTTTATCCAAAGGAGGAGAAAACCAATGACGCGTTTATTCGAAAAAGGCCCAGGCATGTATGCACCCCTCCAGGTTATTTTACAGGATCCAAGCCTGTGGTACAGTCTGCGCAGAAACTTAACCGTTAATCAATGGAGATGGATTTATTTGCACATCATCGGCGGGATGAGTGCTGATGCAATTGCCATTCAGGAAAACACGACAGTCGAAACGGTAAAAATCTGGGGAAGGCAAGTGTACACGCTGCTGGCAAGTGAAGCATTCAGAGAGAAACTATAACCATTTTACGAGGCAAATAATTATGAACTGCATAAACAAATTAATACATTTTACAATCAGATTGAGCTGAATCCTGTCGATATTTCCCGGGAAATAATACAACTTGTCGATAAAGTGAAACTTCATTCAGACACAACGCTTTATCCAACAGAACCAAATCTGGCGACTAATCGCTCATTCTTAACCACCCATGAGTAGGCATAGGAATTGTAAGCTAATGTTTATTCATTTATAATTTTCGTAAAAGGAGGCCACAGCCATGAACAAGAAAAATAGACTTATTCAGAAACCTGATCTGCCGGAGCGACCCGAACCCATCAAAATCGATCAGCTGACAGACCGATCATTTTATGAAATGGTAACTGTTAACAATGGAATCGACCCGGTGTATGCTGAACACGTCCGGTTTGATCAGGTCCATTTCAAGAATGTCACGTTCACCGAAACAGAACTCCCTTTTTCTCAATGGCTTGATGTCATTTTCGACAATTGTGATCTTTCCGGTGCCAAACTGAATGGCGCGCGGCTTAACCGGGTTGAGTTCCGCAATTGCAAGCTTTCCGGCACCAATTTTGACCGGGCAGTGATGCAAGATGTGACATGGAAAGACTGCCAGGCGCCATATATCCTTTGTAACCTGACCAATCTTCGGGATATGCAGTTTGATAATTGTTTGTTAAAGGGGGCTAATTTCATCGATGTATCACAGGATAACCTGCAGTTTGGGAATTCAGATATTGAAGATGTTCAGTTCACCGGTACTTCATTACGAAATGTCGACCTCAGCCGCTCCCGGTTCAACCATTTACATCTCGATGAGGAGGAATTGCGCGGTGCGGTGATCGCACCTGAACAGGCTGCCGGATTTATTGAAGTATTTGGTGTGATAGTGAAGGCTGAATAATGTTTTACCCTTTCAACAGCATCTTCTGCTGTGAATGGAGGCAAAGGTTCTGATATCAATTGGAAATATCCCCAAAACAAGAGATCCTCAGAACTATTGAAACTAATCCTAATATGAGTGCATATAAACCGTACAGCCAGCTATCCATTAGTCCACCTCTTCCAGCCGATACCCTTAGACTCAAAATGCAGCGACCCTGTTAAATATATTTTTTCAACTCACGTAATTGCCACTGTCTTTCTTCAGTAATTCTGTTCATGTCATCTGAAGAGTCGAATCCTACAGCTTTAATCGCATAATCAGCAGCAACCATTGCATG
>NZ_DATGTT010000108.1:0-16528 GCF_035301675.1 Lentibacillus sp.
TACGTCACAATTTATGGATTTTGTGTCAAAAACAACACTCTATTAGAAAACAGCCTATGGTAAAAACTTGGCCCGCGGATTATTTTTATAACTTACATCGCCTAGTATAACACGGACTCATTTTTGACCATACAAAAAGCCTTGGCGGTTCCAAGACTTTTTCACTCCCATATTGTTACAGGTCACAGACTGATGTTTACCTGCTGTTCGTTTTCTTCCGTGTAGCGCTTATAAACCCATTGCAGAAAGACAAGCTCACGTTCATAAAGTTCCCTGCCCAGCTGCTTTTCCGTACTTTCTCTTACCTGCAAAAAGCTTTCCATAACACTGAGAGCCCCCCTCAATAAACTGCGCTGCTGTCACCATTATTGTACTGCTAATCTCCCATGGAATCAATACTTAAAGTTCAAATTTACAAAATATACAGATAATCGACAAACTTCGACATATTTTTTACTGTTCCTGCTGTTTTTGCTCTTCCAACTGACTTTCCAGATCGGAAATCCGGGCACGCAGTTCATTTATATCTTCTCTTGTTGCAATGCCGAGATCTTTGGCCATTTTCTGTGTTTGTTCATACTGTTTGGTGTTCCACTCATCTGTTTTCATTTCGCCTTTATCCATAAAATTGCGCATGACCGTTCTCGCCTGTTCCTGTGTCAGTTCATTTTTTTCTACCATTTCATTCAATCGTTTATCCAATTTTTCCTTACCGGTAACGGCTGCACCAAGCCCCAGAAGAAATCCTTTTTTAAGAAAGTCGCTCATGATCAGCACTCCTTTACTTTTTATTTGATAACGTAAGCATTTTATTCAACATAACCAAAATCCAGATCAAACGCAAGCTAATATATTATGTTGTCTCAATGGTCCCACATTCGGTTTAACTTTTGCAAACACCCAATACTATCATCATATCATACATTTCCCTTATCATGATTGAGTTAAACGCATTGGACATGCTCTGTTAGATATATTCAGCTGCAGATTCAAATATGAACATGATTAATAAAAAGTTGATAACTGCATAAAAATGAAGCAAGTCTTATTTTATGTAGTCAGTCGCCATTACTTCCGATATAATGAAGATTAAGAGGTTTGGGAGGGGGAAAATATATCATGAATCATAACTCGTATAACACAAGTGACCATCTAAAGTTCATTATCCCGTCACTTTTGGGAATATTCCTATTCATGACGCCGGTCAGCGCTGGTGATGGCTTGACCATTCCGATTGCTGTGTTAGCCGGCTGGGTGCAGACTGCACTTTCAGGACAGCTTTCTGCGATTATGATGATTATCATTGTTCTGACAGCAGTTTTGACGGTCATCGCCAAAATGAAGGGGCCAGATGCATTTTCCGGAACGCCTTTTTTTCATGAGCTGTTTTACAAAAGCACTTTTTGGACAGTAACACGTGTGGCAGCAGCAATCTTTGCTGTCATGGTACTTTTCAGGCTTGGGCCTGAGGCTGTCCATGGCGCCAACACAGGACAGCTTTTATTGGGTGATTTATTACATGTTTTGTTTGCTGTTTTTTTATTTGCCGGATTATTTTTGCCCTTATTGATGAATTACGGGCTGCTCGAACTGTTCGGCACGCTGATGACCAAAATCATGCGCCCATTGTTCAAGCTGCCTGGCCGGTCATCGATTGATTCGCTCGCATCATGGATCGGCGACGGCACTATCGGAGTACTGCTGACAAGTAAACAGTATGAAGAAGGCTACTACACCAAGCGGGAAGCTGCGGTAATCGGGACAACATTCTCCGTCGTTTCGATTACATTCACGCTTGTCGTTGTCAGTGAAGTCGGCCTTGGTCATATGTTTGTACCCTTTTATCTGACAGTTATTTTCGCAGGGTTTATCGCAGCACTGATTATGCCGCGGATCCCGCCATTATCCCGAAAAGCCGACACGTACATTAGTGAGTCGGCTGGCGGTATAGACGAGGACATCCCTGAAGGAGATAATGTTTTCACATACGGCTATAGAAAAGCGTTGGACAGAGCAGGAAAAGAGACAAGCGTCTTTAAGTTTTTTAAAGAAGGCGGTCAAAACATTCTTGATATGTGGATGGGTGTTGCGCCAATTGTCATGGCATTTGGTCTGATTGCCCTGATTATTGCCGAATTCACACCATTGTTTGGCTGGCTCGGAATGCCGTTCATTCCGCTTTTGGAATTAATGCAGGTGCCATATGCGGAGGCAGCGTCCGAAACGGTGTTAATCGGATTTGCTGATATGTTTCTGCCGGCCGTGATCGGGGCATCGATTGAGGCTGAAATCACCCGGTTTATTATTGCAGCAGTATCCGTCACCCAGCTGATCTATATGTCAGAAGTCGGCGGGCTTTTGCTCGGCTCTAAAGTCCCGGTGTCACTAATAGAGTTATTTGTTATCTTTTTGCTGCGAACCATTATAACATTGCCGATTATTACACTTTTTGCACATATGATATTTTAAGTAAAATAGAAAAACACCCCGTCCACTAAAAAGGTGGTGGGGTGTTTTTCTACTGCATATAACTATAAGGGGGTCATTTATCATACGCATTTAACGGAATGTTTGTTTCACCACTTGGCTAATTTTTTCTGTGTTTAATGCGATATTTTTCGGAACTTCCTTATCAACTTCTTCGTCTTCCGGGGCTTTTTCCACAAGTTCCTGATGATATCCGGTCTGCTCGGCCATTTGCTGCATGAATTCATAAAAGCTGTGACTTTTATCCGGACCAGCATGGTAGATTCCGGTAACATCATTTTGGACAAACTCTGTCATGACCTTGGCCAGGTCCTCGACATGGACAAATGTCCGGATGAGATCATCACGAAACGCTTCCGTTTTGCCCAGTTGTAATTGAGAGGCTAATTGATCGGTTTGTTCATCGATTTTGCCGATTTTATTCTCCCCATATATTGGACCGACACGCAAAATAACGTAATTGCTTAAATCTTGCGTAATGAAATTTTCCGCTTTAACTTTAGCATTTGCATAGGTGCTTAACACATGTTCACCCGGAAGTTTTGACGTCGAATCATCTTCAGTGTATGGTCCATACCCATCTGCAAAAACAAAATCTGAAGATACATAGACGAGTTTTGTTTGCGGAGTGATATGGGTGATCAGATGCCGCAGCCCTTCCTGAATCAGTTCATCCTCATCCGGGCCGCTCATGACTGACCAAACGACGACATCCGGTTGTGTCTCCTTATAGAATTCCGAAAAGGACTCGGGATCGTTGACATCCACCTTATACAAATCATCAAATGCAGCCGGTTCTTTCAGATACGTTCCTACAACATCTGTGTGCGGTGTTTCTTTCAATAATTGATAAACCGATGCACCTAAATAGCCACTTGCGCCAAATACACATACTTTCATTGGTTTCACCTTCCCTTTTTAAGAGATTGCCAGTTTATGCACTCATGTCCTCACCATATTGCTGTCGTTGTTGTCTGTATTTGTTTTTCAAAATTGACAGTCTACCTTCAATTGCCGGCTGCCAGATGCCCTGTACGGGTCTGCTGGATAAGGCGAGCACAATCAGCGCCGACATGACAGCAAGGCCGATCAAATCGATCACATGATTGACAGCAAACCAATCGGCTTCCCGGAAAAACTGGACAAAAAACCCATGCAATAAATAGACATAAAGTGTACGCGTTCCCAAAACGGTCAGTTTGCTGCGTTTTTCAGGCATCCAGGCTAACACACTGGCTGCCATGAGCGCAGATGTTATATAAACAAACAGCCTTGCTATAATGCCATATTCAGGCAAGCCTAAAGTGCTGTATGATTTGGATGCAAGCAGCCAGCCGGTATTAAAGTCCGGGGCAACGTAAATCGCTCCCGCTACAACAGCCATCACAACCAAAGCGGCCACCCGCAGCTGAATCTGTTTCAGCCACTTAATCTGTGTCTGCGTCACCCAGTAACCCATAAGGAAAAATGGGAAAAAGACGAAAGTGCGCGATAAGCTGAACATATGACCGACTTCGCCAAAATAGCCGACTATCAGCCCGATGCCAACCGAGATGGACAGCCCCATCGCAGCCGGCATTTTTTTGAACAGAATCAGCAGCATGTGCCAGCTGAATAAACTGAACAAAAACCACAGTGCCCAGTGGGGGTAAAACATCTCCAGCTGCCAGCCGTCTTTGCCGATCAGAAAATAGTAACCTGTATAGATAATCTGGAAAATCAAATATGGTATCAATAACTTTTTAGCTAATTTCGTGATATAACTCATATTCCCGGCACCTTTTGCAAAAAAACCTGCCAGGAAAATAAAAGCAGGCATATGGAACGTATAAATCCAGAGGTAAAGCGTATTTACACCTTGGGATCCATCCACAAAAGGCTGAATAACGTGACCAAACACGACCAAAAATATCAAAATCAATTTAGCATTATCAAAATAAGCATTCCGTTCCACGTTCTTTCATCCCTTTACGTTTAAATTCCATCCGTCTTCCTATAACACTATACCCCATATGAAGCCGAGTTACGTTAGGTAAACGGCATTTGTTATTGAAACGTAAATGGAATGAAAAGAATGACATTATTTTGCCACTTTCTTCTTTTCCTTAGGTGAGGAAGCTGTTTTCTCTTTTGTTTTTGGATTTTTATCTTTCTGGGCTCGATTAAGGGATTCCTGAAGCGCATCCATCAAATTGGTGACATTATCCGGCTGTGGTTTTTCGGTTGTTGTTGTCACCTCATCCCCTTCTTTCTTCGCTTCGATCAGTTCCATTAAGGCTGTCCGGTATTCGTCCTTATATTTTTCCGGGTCGAATTCCGCTGACATTTGATCGATAAGCATTTTTGCTGTTTCGAGCTCTTTTTCAGCATTGTCGGTTTTTGCTGGAACATTCGGCACATCTTTGACATCCCGCACTTCATCCGGATAATGAATTGTTTCGACAACGAGTGTATTCTCATAAATCCGGATGACGGCGAGCTGCTCTTTTGAGCGGATCATCATTTTGGCAATACCTATTTTTCCGGTATCTTCCAGAGCTGACCTGAGAAGGCCGTATGATTTTGCTCCACCTTCATTCGGTGAGAGATAATAGCTTTTCTCAAAATAAATTGGATCAATCTCGTCCAAACTGACAAAATCCATTATTTCAACCGCTTTATCCGCCTGCTCCTTTTTTAAATTCTCCAATTCCTCATCATCAAGCACGACAAATTTATTTTTGGCATATTCATACGCTTTAACAATCTCGTCATTTTCCACTTCCCGGTCGCAGTTCGGGCACACTTTCTGATATTTGACCGGAGTCTGGCACTCCTTATGAAGATTCCGCAATTTCACATCTTTGTTTTCGGTTGCGGCGTGCATTTTCACCGGAATATTTACAAGCCCGAAGCTGATCGTACCTTTCCACATCGTGTGCATAAAAAAGCCTCCTTTTTCGTATAGTTTGGCTTCCAGAGCATGAATTTATCCAGTTGTGCGGGGGAATTTATGGGGAGAGGTGATTGACGTGAAATTAATGAAGCCGATTGCAAGCAGCGGGATTCCTGACAGCGGAAATTGGATTTATGAAGTGAAATACGATGGCTTCCGCTGTGTGCTGGAGTGGAATACTGAATCAATCCGGTTAATCAGCCGCAATGATGTTGAATTAAGTGCGAATTTCCCTGAGATTATTGAAGGGTGTAAGGCTCAGCAATCACGGGTCAAGGACTATTTGCCGCTTAAAATCGACGGGGAACTAGTTGTTTTAAATAACAGCTATCAGGCGAATTTTTCGTTGATTCAAAAGCGCGGCCGCCTGAAAAAGAGTGATGGCATTAGGGAAGCTGTTGCTGCACGGCCAGCCAGTTTCATGGCGTTTGATTTGCTTATGTGCGAGGGTGCTCCGTTTGCCGATCAGCCATATGACCAGCGGAAGAAGAAACTGTTGGATATTTTTGGTCATGAGGATAAACTGGGAGCGTGTCTTCATTATGTTGGCTATACAGAAAATGCAAACGCGCTTTGGAAGGAAGTGTTTGCACATAAAGCGGAAGGGATGGTTGCCAAGCGCAAAAAAAGCCGGTATCAGCCGGACAAAAAACATCATGATTGGTTCAAGATCAAAAATTGGCGAACGATTGAAGGGTTTCTGACATTTTACAATCCGAAAAATGATTACTTTACCGTTTGTGTTTACCGGAATGATGATGTCATGGAAATTGGCAAATGCAAACATGGCCTTGAGGAAGAGGCATTTGCGACGCTAAGAGAGTTATTTTTGTCTAAGGGGGCTGAGGAGAAGTACGGATGGCGACTGCCGCCCGCCATTTGTGCTGAAATACGTACACTGGATTTGCTGAAGGGTGAGCTGCGTGAACCTGAATTCAAACGGCTTGCCCCGGATAAGTCAGCCGCCGACTGCACGCAGGAACAATTGCAGCTTGATTTGGGTATGCTGCCTGAGACTGTTGAAGCATCTAACACCGATAAACTATTTTGGCCGTCACCGGGACTGACGAAAGGCGATCTTCTTGTTTATATGCGGGAAATTGCACCGTATATGCTTCCGTTCCTATGCGAGCGCCTGCTCACAATCATCCGTTCCCCGGATGGCGTGAATGATGAATCATTTTTTCAGAAGCATTTGCCGGACTATGCACCGGATTTTATCAAAGGCGTTGAACGTGATAATGAAATGCTTTTTATCTGCAATGATCTGGATTCGCTCATCTGGTTTGCCAATCACGGAACAATCGAATACCATATCCCATTTCAGACGGTTCATAATGAAAATCCACTTGAGATCGTCTTTGATCTTGATCCGCCCGGAAGAGAGCAGTTTTTGCTTGCAGTGAAAGCCGCGGGGCTGCTGAAACAAATACTGGATGATCTTCACCTCGTATCGTTTGTCAAAACGTCCGGCGGAAAAGGGCTGCAAGTACATATCCCCCTCCCTGCCGACAGCATGACGTATGAAGAGACGGGGGTGTTCACTCAGGCGATCGCCTGGACACTAGAAAAGAGTAACCCTGATATATTTACGACAGAGCGGTTTAAAAATAAGCGCGGCGATCGGCTATATATTGATTACTTGCAGCATGGAGAAGGTAAAACGATTGTCGCGCCTTACTCCCCACGGAAGCGGAATGATGCTGCAGTTGCCACCCCATTGTTCTGGAATGAAGTTAATGATGATTTGCGTCCCGATATGTTCAGGATCGATAATGTGGCAGAGCGCGTGCAAGAGATTGGCTGCCCGTTTGCAGACTATTTTACGGCGGGTGAAAATCAAGTGTTGGATGATGTACTGGCGATGATTCGAGATTGAAGATTTTCGCGGAGGCCGAAAACCGGCTGATTGGAGGATGCGGCTATTGTGAGAGTTTGGGTGGCGCTCTCGCACGTTTGGGTGGCGCTCTCGCACGTTTGGGTGTTTTGCGCCTCCGCATCTCGGCGCAAAACACCAAACAAAGAAGCCGCTCATCCAGGAGCGGCTTCACAATAATTCATTAAACGGCTGTTTCCTGCTCAATTGCTGTTTTATCATTGTACGTTTTCAGGTTTAGTTTTTTCATGACGCGTGATGTCAGCGTGCCTGTAAGCATTGCGTCGTTGACATTTAATGCGGTACGGCCCATGTCGATCAAGGCTTCAATCGAAATCAATAGACCGGCCAACGCAACCGGCAGCCCCATTGATGAGAGCACGATCAGTGCTGCAAACGTTGCGCCGCCGCCAACACCTGCTACACCAAACGAGCTGATGCCAATAATCAGGACAAGCTGAATAATGAATTCCGGTGTGAGCGGATTTATTCCAACTGAAGGTGCAATCATGACAGCAAGCATCGCGGGATAAATGCCTGCACAGCCATTTTGCCCGATGGTAGCACCAAATGATGCTGACATGTTCGCGATTCCCTGATCAACACCAAGCGAATTCCGTTGTGCCTGAATATTCAACGGGATCGTTCCGGCACTTGAGCGTGAAGTGAATGCAAAACTTAATACCGGCAAAACCTTTTTCAAATAAGTCACCGGATTCAAGCCAAACACGCCAACCAGCACAAGGTGGATAATGAACATGGCAATCAGAGCTGCGTAGGATGCAATCACGAATTTGCCGAGTTCCATAATCCCGGCAACATCTGTTGTTGCAACTGTTGTTGCCATCAGTGCCAGAATGCCGAATGGCGTCAAGCGCAGAACCAGTGTCACGATACGCATCACTACTGCGAATATGGCGTTGACACCTTTTGTGAATAATGCTGCTTCATCCGGTTTTTTCCGGCGCAGACCCAAAACAGCAATACCGACGATCATTGAAAAGATGACAATCGCAATAACCGATGTAGGACGGTCCTGTGTCATATCCTGAAATATATTTGACGGAATAAAACTCAGGATCTGCTCAGGGATCGTCATTCCCTCTACATCACCGAGCTGTGACTCCATTGCTGAACCACGCTCCTGTTCAGCCTGCCCCGCTTCAATTTCACTTGCATCCAAATTAAATAACGCTGCACTGCCAATACCGATAAGTGCCGCTACCATAGCGGTTGATACTAGAAATCCAATAATCCAGCCGGACATCTTCCCGAGGTCAGATGATTTTTCCAGATTGATAATCGACTGGATGATGGACACCATGACAAGCGGCACGACAATCATCATCAATAATTGGATATACCCGCTGCCCACAATGTCATACCATGCGGTTGTCCGGGTCATAACTTCTGATCCTGTACCATAGATTGCCTGCAATACAGCGCCAAGGATGATGCCAAGGCCTAGTCCGGTAAACACACGCTTGCTGAACGAATTATGTTTCAGCTGCATGCGGATTAAAAGTCCAATCAATGCTGCAAGAACTGTAACATTCAAAACAATATAGAGTGTATCCATGTTCCTTCCCCCCGCTATTACAGAATAATATATAATTATTCCGATAAAGTTAGTATACTTTAATAATATACTAGGACATGTTTAAGTGTGTCAACTTATTTTTCTTTTCGACCATCCCCCAAATGTAAAAATCTGGGATAATGTCTGACACGATGTCTCATCACTAAAAAAGCCTGAGGATCTCCCCAGGCTCACTCGATATCCGGTTTCAGTTCCAACGCCACATTTCCTTTGATGGCACGGGAAATCATACAGCCTGATTCGGCTTTTTCAATCAGTTTCTGCAGCATTTTATAGTGCTTTTCTTCTGCATCGGCCTTTAATGCGACGTATGGTTTGTGAATGATTTTTTCATATGTGAAGACGCCATTTGTTACATCGACAATCCCTTCAGAGTCGAGTGACATCTCCTTCAATGGCAGGTCTGCCCGTTCAATCATCGCGGCCAACGTAATCAAATAACATGTTGCCGCTGCACCGAGCAGCATTTCATCAGGGTTTGTTCCCACACCAGGCCCGTCCATCTCAGGCGGAATTGAAATTTTCGTCTTTAGATTACCGGCATCGATTGAACCGGCATTGTTTCTGCCGCCCGGCCAGTCTGCTTTTAAATGAAAATGGTGCTGCGTCACTTGATCACCTCAGTTAAAAATATAATTCATACCAGTACCAAGAATAACACCAATAATCACAACCTTCCATGCAGGTGTCTTCCAGAAATGCAAGAGTCCGAACAGAACTGCTGCCAGGGCAAAATCGGAGCCACCTGCGACCGAACTTGTAAATACCGGATCATACAATGCTGCCAGCAAGATACCGACAACACTCGCATTCACTCCTGTCAAAACTCCCTGAAAGCTTGAGCGCTGGCGCAGTTCACTCAGAAAAGGGAGTGCCCCGACAACCAATAGAAACGACGGGAGAAAAATGGCGATGGTTGCAATGATCGCCCCGGTAATCCCGCTGATCATCGTCCCCAGATAACTGGAAAAGGTAAATAAAGGTCCTGGTACGGCCTGCGCCATTCCATATCCTGCCAAAAACTCACCGCCAGTCAGCATGCCATTCGGTACAACTTCCTGCTCCAATAATGGCAGCACGACATGCCCCCCGCCGAACACAATCGAACCGACACGAAAGAAAATATCGAATATCGTGATATATGTATTTGAAACAGCCTGTGAAACGATAGGAAGGCCCATCAGCAGGACAGCTAAAATCAACAGAGAGGCAATTCCCTGTTTTTTGCTGATTGATACTGAAAATGGCTGGATGTTTGATCCCCCCTGACCGGAGAATACGAAATAGCCGAGAACCGCAGCACCGATAATTATCCCGATTTGCACCATGGCAGATGGGAAAAACAGCATGATCGCTGCAGCAGCCAGTGCCACTGCAATCCGCGGCTTATCAGGTGTCAACTTTTTACCGAGTCCGATAACAGCATGCGCAACGACAGCAACAGCTACAATTTTCAGGCTAGCAATCCATGCCGCATCCCCTAAAGCAAATGACTGATACAAAAGTGCAAATAAAACGAGCACAATAACAGACGGCACTGTAAAACCAAACCAGGAAATGAGACCGCCCAATAATCCGCCTCGCAGCATGCCGACGGAAATGCCAACCTGGCTGCTTGCCGGTCCGGGCAGAAACTGGCATAATGCGATGATATCTGCATATGTCCTGTCATCAAGCCATTTCCGTTTATCGATATATTCATCCTTAAAATAACTGAGATGGGCAACCGGACCGCCGAATGAGGTCAGTCCCAGCTTAAGCGATGCCCCGAATATTTCCATCAATGAACGCTTTCGTGTCACTTCGAAACCTCCTCTGCTTCTCCATGATAAAATAACATATATCGATCCGGAAGCCGATAAAATTTACAGAAACTTAACATTTAAAATGATAAAGTTCACAGTTTAAAGCGCGCCAGTTTTCTCCGCCGACAGCTAAACAACAATTAGAAATCCCCGCTTGCCTCCTATGCAGCGGGGATTTCTTCTCCGTTATTGCCTGTCCAATATTTCCTTCAACACTCTAGCCTGGTTATGTTCCTTATCTTTTGCTGAAAATAACAATGTCAGATTTTTATCGTGTTCTTTGGTCAAATCTTTTAGTTTCTGCAATGCTTCCTGCTGGTCGCCCTCTTCAAGCTCCTGCTTGTATTTTTGCTTGAATTCTTCATATTTATCAGGGTCATGACCGAACCATTTGCGCAAATCATTGGAGGGTCCGATTTCCTTAAACCAATGATTGAGTTGTGCGTCTTCCTTTGACAAGCCGCGCGGCCATACCCGATCGACCAGCACACGAACACCATCCGTTTGATCTGCTTCATCATAAATTCGTTTCAAATTTACCGGCATCGATTATCACTCCTTCAAAACAATTCCGGCTCAAAGATAACTTGGTGTACATTACGAGTTGTCATGCTGCGGTGTGTTTTCAGTAATCTTGTCTGATGCAAACCAGCCGGTTACGGCAATGATCACAAGGACGGCATAAAATATTATCTTCCACACTGTTGAATGTGGGAAAGCATGCGGAATAAGGCCGACCTCCTCATGTGCCAGCACGATCAGTGAAAGTTTCACACCTACCCAGCCGACAATGACAAATGCCGCTATTTCCAATCCGGGGCGCTTGTTTAACAGTTCCACAAAAATGTTTGCCGCAAACCGCATAATAATCAGACCGATCATCCCGCCGGCAAAGACGACGGCAAATTGAGCGCCATCAAGGCTGCCGACTTCAGGCAATGCTGTCTCCGGCAAGGCCACGGCAAGGGCAACGGCTGCCAAAATGGAGTCAACCGCAAAAGCCAGATCGGCAAACTCCACTTTCACAACCGTCATCCAGAAACCGCTGCCGGCCTTTTCTGCTTTTTCTTCCCCTTTCTCGTTATCTTTTTTATTTGTGAATTTTTCATATAAATTTTTACCCGATATGCCTAACAAGTAGAGTGCGCCAAGGGCTTGTACCTGCCAGACATCGACGAGAAACGAAATGATGAACAGCGAACCGAACCGCAATATAAACGCACCGGCCAGTCCGTAAAAGAGTGCTTTCTTACGCTTTTCTTCCGGAAGGTGTTTCACCATGATAGCGAGCACCAGCGCATTATCGGCAGCCAAGAGACCCTCCAGACCGATCAGTACAACAAGCACCCACAAATATTCAACCAACAGTTGAGCTTCCACTGCAATCTCTCCTTCATGAAAAATGGCCCCCACCAGCAGGCAAGGACCAAAAAAAGACCCTTACCGTCAGTGGTAAAGGTCTCGCTAACAACTATTGTTGCCAATTAAGCCGGAGATTGCCCATCTCGAAATGACGACGTTAATTGTGCAGCTACTCCCCTTCAGGAATATTCCATTTTCCGTTAGTTTCTATATCCATTAAACCGCTTATACCGTAAAAAGTCAACACTGAATGATGAAGAGTGCAATGTTTATCTTTCAGAATTGATCGTTTTAGTCTTGCCCCAGCTTCTTTTTTTATTTAAGGCACCAAATTGATTTAAACGTTATGAACGTTACTGATGACGTCTTCCATATCATTTTTCAGGCTGGCAAGGCGCTGTTGGCTTTCCTGTGCGTTCGTTCCGCACACGCCGAAATAACATTTGATTTTCGGTTCGGTTCCTGACGGGCGCAGGCAAATCCAGCTGTCATTTTCCAGGATGTATTTCACGACATTTTCCTTTGGCAGTTCGATCGGTTCTGTCTGATTCGTGCCGATTGCAGTCCGTTCACCTGCCAGGTAATCCTCAACGTACTTGACCTGCAGGCCTCCAATCTCTGTTAATGGTTCTTTCCGGATTGTCTCCATAATTGAGGCTATTTTTTCTGCGCCCTCTTTTCCTTTTAACGTCAGTGATGACATGTCTTCGAGATAATAGCCATATTTTTCATAAAGGTCGTGCAGCGCATCGAAAAGTGTCTTGCCCCGTTTCTTCCAAAAATAAGCCATTTCACAGGCAAAAACAGCCGCCTGGACAGCATCTTTATCCCGTGTAAAATCACTGATCAAATAGCCATAACTTTCTTCATAACCGAACATGAATGTCTCGCCGGTTGATTCAAATTGCCGGATTTTCTCCCCTATATATTTAAATCCTGTCAGTGTATCGATTGTCTCAACGTCATAATTATCTGCAATTTTCCGCCCGAGTTCAGAGGTGACGATTGTTTTTATCATCCGGGCATTTTTCGGCAAAGCAGAATCGCTAACTTTCAGGATATAATCCAGTATTAATGCGCCAAGCTGATTTCCGCTCAACACTGTGTACTCCCCAGATGAATCCCGGACGGCTACACCAAGCCGGTCAGCATCTGGATCTGTCCCGATTAATATATCCGCTTTTCCCTGTTTGCCCAGTTCAATGGCCATTGTAAAGGCCTGATGCTCTTCCGGATTTGGTGATTCCACGGTTGAAAATTCCGGATCTGCCACAGCCTGCTTTTCCACCACATCAACCTGATGAAATTTCAGCTGGTCCAACCCTTTCAGCACCAGGTCATGGGCTGTCCCATGCAGCGGTGTAAAGACAATCTGCAAATTTTTATCGTGCTGTTGTTCTTCGGTATCCAGCTTGGAAATTCCCGCCAGCTTCTCCAAATAGGCATTATCAATTTCCCGGCCGATCCAGTTAAGCAATTCCTGTTCTTCCAGTTCGCATTTTTCAAGATACGGCACGGTCAATTCATCTTCTGTCTCCTGGATATAACCAATGATGTCACTTGCTTCCTCAGGTGTAATCTGTCCGCCATCTTCATTGTATACTTTAAAACCGTTGTATTCCGGCGGGTTATGGCTCGCCGTTATCATGGCCCCGGCAGCCGCTCCCAAATACCGCACAGCAAATGAGAGCAGCGGCGTCGGATGGAGCGTATCAAACACATACGCCTTAATTCCATGTGCCCCAAGCACTTTTGCCGTTTCAATTGCAAATTCCTGTGACATGTATCTGGAATCATAAGCAACAGCAATGCCACGATCACGCACATCCCCGGATTGATCCGTCAAATAATTGGCAAGCCCATTAACAGCCTTCTTGACAGTATAAATGTTCATCCGGTTAATCCCCGGACCGAGCTCACCGCGCATTCCCCCGGTTCCAAAGGTCAATTCGGTATAAAATGCATCCTCCAATTTCTTTTGGTCATCAGCCATCATGTCCAGTTCCTGCTTCAGATCCGGATCAAGCTGCTCAAATGAACGCCATTTCTCATAAACATTTTTCCAGTGACTCATTACGTCCTCACCCTTCTCGACAACAATCTTTAACAGGCATTCTATCATACTTTTGGCCTGTATTCTATTTTCCATGTTTACACGTATGTCACTCAGGTAAAAATATAAAAATACCTTTCTATTAAAATCAGGAGCGGTTAAAATAGATTTAAGTGAACTTACACAGGAAAGTTGTGATGACAATTGATGCAAAAACGCTGGTTCCAGACGCTGATTGTGCTTATTCTTGTTTTTCTGCTGATTTTGCTCGTAAAGGCAGCAGACTTTATTTTTGATCCAATTTTTCAATACGTTGGCGCTGTTGCATTTCCAATCATCGGCGCGGGCTTGCTATTTTACATAACACGGCCCTTGATGCATTTACTGGAAAAATTAAGGCTGCATCGGATATTGGCAATCACAGGCGTATTTGTCCTGTTAATCGTTGCCTTGTTCATTGTCGCCAGATACATTTTTCCGATTCTGCAAAATCAATTTTCAACTCTGATCAACAATATACCAGGGTGGATTTCAGCTGTGGAAGACCTTATCGACTATTGGCAGGACAACCAAAATTCCATCCCGCCCGAAGTGAATGAAACGATCAATAACATCACTTCAAACCTGCAGTCCTATATCGAGTCAACCATGTCCTTCATTTTTGGATTTATCGGTGAGTTTATCAGTATTATTTTTGCCCTGGTGCTGATTCCGTTCTTCCTGTTTTTCATGTTGAAAGACGGTGAAAAGTTTGTCCCGTTCATCACGCAGTTTCTTGAAAAAAAGAAAGCTGACAATATCAGTACGCTGCTTTATAAAATTGATGAAGCCCTGACTTCCTACATTCAGGGGCAGCTGCTTGTCGCCCTATGTATCGGTGTCCTCCTGTATGCCGGCTATTCGATTATCGGCTTGAAATACGCCCTGACACTGGCAATCTTCGGTATGATTATCTGTGTCATCCCGTTTATCGGCCCATATCTGGCGGTTACGCCGGCCATTATCGTAGGTTTTTTTCAGGATCCGCTCATGCCAGTATGGGTGGCCATCGTTATGATTGTTGCCCAGCAGATTGAAGGCAACCTGGTATCACCGAATGTAATGGGCAAAGCGCTGCACCTTCATCCATTAACCGTCATCACCGTTGTGCTTGCCGCCGGAAGTATCGGAGGTTTGCTCGGTATGCTGTTCGCCATCCCATTATACGCAGTGGTCAAAACGATTATCAGTCACTTTTATCAGACCTATCAAAAGGCGCAAAAGGATGGGGAAGATGCATTGATATGATATAGCAGCGGTCTGTCCCCGGTAAAAACAGCGTTCGATGAGGTGGGCCGCTACTTTTTACCATGAATTTCATATACAACGGATGCCCCCACTTCATAATAGCCGATTTGTTTGTAAATATTGTTTGAAGCAGCGTTTGATTTATCTGTGTATAAACAGCAAAATTTGTACCTCTGGGTGTTACGAAGCGGATGTGCATTCGGAATCCCCCCTTCGTTTTTCATATCTGTCATACAGCCCAATTTAGTAATCCTCATCTTAACGTATTCTCTTGTTTTGTAAAGGGGAATTAGCTAAACTGTCAGGTGGGAGTGATATTTATGACAAAAGCGCAAATCGAAGCGGAAATGGCAGAACTGAAGTCGGATTATGTGCGGATCCAGGGAGACGTGGAAAAAGCTACCTCATTTGGTGTTAATACATCGACCGGCGAGAGAAAAATGATTGAGATTGAAGAGCGCCTCGCCGAACTGAACAAAAAATTGGATGAGTTGGAATAAGATTGACCGGGGTACCTGTAATGGGTGCCCGTTTTTATTGGTGCGAGGAAGCGCTTGAACCGATGTTTTGAGTTTCGCGTCCATGTTATGAAACTCGGGAACATTTTCGCGGCTTCCCGCCCATTTCCCGCCGCACACGCCCATGTTCCTGATTTCGGGAAGATGTTTTCTTTTCGGGCTGAAGTTCTACCTTTCGAGCAGAAGTTTTTCTTCTCGGGCTGAAGATCTACTTTTCGAGCAGAAGTTTTCCTTCTCGGGCTGAAGTTCTACTTTTCGAGCTGAAGTTTCCCTTCTCGAGCTGAAGTTCTGTCTCTCGAGCAGAAGTTTTCCTTCTCGGGCTGAAGTTCTGTCTCTCGAGCAGAAGGTTTCCTTTTCGGGCTGAAGTTCTGTCTCTCGAGCAGAAGTTTTCCTTCTCGGGCTGAAGTTTTATCCCTCAGGAGGAACTCTGCTCGGCAAGGCTTAAGCCGCCACTAAAAAGGGCAGCCCAACCCGGGCAGCCCTTCTTGCTCATGATTTACTTTTTCCATTACCATTATTGTTCCGCTGGTTCTCCAGTCGTCGCTGGATTTTTTTCTTTTCCTTAACCGGCGGCGTCAAGCTGACAACCGTATCACCAGGTTCCG
>NZ_DATGTT010000109.1:0-82220 GCF_035301675.1 Lentibacillus sp.
CAGAATTGTAATTCCCTTTAAACTTATACCAGTAGAATTGGTGCAGGGTGTCAAACGTACCGGACATTTCAGCTAGTTTATTAATTTGGCTTAGAGCTTCATCACTTTTACCTATTACCAGGAAATAGCGTATCTTGTGAATTTCAAACATAACCAGACTGTCAGCTGAATGGTTATCATACATCACCCGGTTCAATTCCTGGTAGCTTTGAACCATTTCGTCCATATCGTGTTCTGAAGACAGCATGCCATACCAGTTCTGCAGCTTTTCTCTGATCATATCATCAGTTCCTGTGTCCAGCTGAATACCCAGCCTGGTGCATAATAAGCTTATCACATTCGGGCTTGCCTCGGTCTTCTCATTTTCGATTTTCGATAAATAAGCGCTTGAGACAATACCTTCAGCCAGTTCCGTTTGGGTCATTTCCTGTTTGATTCTGTGAAGTTTGATATAGGCTCCGATTTCCATCTTTTTACCCACCCCACTAGCTGAATTTTTAGAATGGTTTTATATTAATACTATGATTATATCATAACATAAATTCCAAAAATTCATATTGGGAAAGTTGAGGGGTAAATATAGCAATAAACCCATCTGCAACTTGCCTACTTTCCTGAAATGAGGAAAGTTAGTCAAAAATAGCCCTTTTTCCGCATATTTCTTTCAGAAAAAGAGCTATTTTGCCATTCTTAGGTCTATTGACTTATATTTGATTTTTGATTATGAATCATAAATATGGACGGTGGCTTCATCGTCACCTGCGTTTCGGTAGATGAGGCTTTCCATTTTTTGATTGGATTTGATTTTCACTTCAAGGTCGTAATAATTCTTGAACATTTCTTCTACGAGACCATACGTGTATTGTGTAAAGCCGATGATCTCGCCTTTTCCGTTAAACTCAAGCGGGATTTCAAGCGTCAGTTTCTGCAATTCTTCATCAATATAAAAACCTTCACCGATCACACCGACATAATCCGGAAAATACTCTTCAATGCGCGTACTAAAATTTTGGACTAATTTCTGTGTATCGGCGTATTTTTCCTTACCTTCTTCAGACGGGAAAAGAATGTTTTCCTCTGCTACAGTTTTCCATTCCCCGATTGATGCCTGGTCACCTTCAACACTTGTTTTGGCTACAAAATTGCCGGGGACCGGCGAACTTTGAGCTTCTTCCCTGTATAATGAAATCATGATGGGGATGTTGCTCATTTCATCAATATTGCGGACACGTTTCAGTACAGTCTGGGCTATCTCTTTTCCCTTTTCCATCATTTTCGACTTTGAAATCTTTTTATGATAGGTATTGCCTCCAACTTCAAAGGTGAATTCCGACTTTAATGCTATGCCGAGTGATGCACCAGCCAGTTCAACTGTATCATCGTCATTCTTCTTCAGAAAATTTTGCTCCATTATATGCGTCAGATACTTTGGGTTATTCTCGTAATCTTCTTTTGTAGCGTTTTCTTCATCCAGCGGAGGATTTAATGCCAGCTTATCTTCTTTATCCGCTTCCTCTTCGTTCGTCGGATAAGTATCCAGCCAATTATAAAGCATGTCAGATGTTAAGTACTGGCCTGCTTCAAAAAAATATTTCTCCGGATCAAAATAATCCTTTGACAGCCTTCTCAGTCCTGTTTCCATCTCATCAATATCCACCCGGTTCCCCATCTGATTCGTGATAACACCCCGGGACGCACTTGGTCGATATGGAAGAATAGTCCGGTATTCTTCATCTGACAATTGGTGGCTGGAAACGATTGATTTCTGCTTTTGTTCTTTATCATCTTCGTTCTGGACAACTTCATCGTCATTTTCGATCGATGGTGTACAGCTTGTCAGGACCAGAATGGCACCTGCCAGTATCATCGTTATTTTTTTTAACACGTCGCCCACTCCTTAATCGTCCAAAACTTCTCTCAGCTGCTGTTCGCCCCAAACCGCTACGCCAAGTTTTTCTGCTTTATCCAATTTTGAACCGGCATCTTCCCCGGCAATCAAAATATCGGTATTCTTGCTCACACTGCCGGTAACAGATCCGCCCAGCCGCTCAACCAAAGCCTTTGCCTCCGACCGTGTGAATTCCTCCATTTTCCCGGTTAAAACGACTGTCTTGCCGGAAAATGCAGTGTCTTCTCCCACTTCCTGCGCTTTTGGCCCTTTGTATTCCATATTCAGACCAAGTTCATCCAATTCTTGAAGCAGATGTTTCACTTCATCTTCGGCAAAATAACGGACAATCGAGTCAGCCATCTTTTCACCCATTTCATTGATCGCGGTTATGTCTTCAAATGAAGCCTGCTGCAGGTTTTCCATCGTTTCAAAATGGCTGGCAAGTGTCCGTGCTGCTTTTGAACCGACAAAACGGATGCCAAGCCCTAATAATAGCCGTTCCAGTGAGTTCCCTCTTGATGCATCAATTGCCTGGAGTAAATTACTGGTTGATTTTTCGCCCATCCGTTCCAATTGCAATAAGTCGTCACGTTCAAGACGATATAAGTCGGCAATTGTGTGAACGAGATCTTCCCGGAATAGCTGGATAATCACTTTCTCCCCTAGTCCGTCGATGTTCATTGCATCACGCGAAACAAAATGAATGAGGCCCTCTTTTAATTGGGCGGGACAATTCGGATTAATGCAGCGCAGCGCGACCTCTTCTTCAAGACGGACAAGTTCACTGCCGCATGCCGGGCATTCATCAGGCATAAAGAACTCCTTTTCATCGCCTGTCCGTTTGTCCTCAACAGCACGGATTACTTCAGGGATAATGTCACCGGCTTTTTTGATGACAACTGTGTCTCCAAGCCGGATATCCCGCTCCCGGATTAAATCCTCATTATGGAGTGAGGCACGCTGTACGGTTGTACCGGCAACCCTGACCGGATCCAAGACAGCTGTCGGCGTGACAACGCCTGTCCGGCCAACACTCAGTTCAATATCACGAAGAATTGTCATTACTTCCTCGGCCGGAAATTTATAGGCAATGGCCCAGCGCGGGCTTTTTGCGGTAAACCCTAATTCTTCCTGCTGAGCCAGATTGTCCACTTTGACGACGATGCCATCGATTTCGTAGTTTAAGTCCGAGCGCTTTTCTTCCCAGTTCTTAACGTAATTGATGACGTCATCAATTGTGCTGCACCGCATCCACTCGGGGTTTGTTTTGAATCCGAGCTCCTGCAAATAGTTGAGCCGCTCGCTGTGTGATGCCAATGTGCCCGACTCCCATTCACCAACACCATACAGAAAAATATCCAGGTTGCGCCTTGCTGCGATTTTCGGATCAAGCTGGCGCAATGATCCAGCTGCTGCGTTACGCGGATTGGCAAAGGCCGCATCGCCATTTTTCTCCCGCTGTTCGTTCAGCTTCAAAAACGATCTATGCGGCATGAACGCCTCGCCGCGCACTTCAATTGTATTCTCCTCCCGGATGGAAAGCGGGATACTGCGAACCGTTCTCAGATTGCTGGTAATATCCTCGCCGGTTGTGCCGTCACCACGTGTCGCACCGCGGACAAATTTGCCATTTTCGTAAGTGAGCGAAACCGCGAGACCATCAATTTTCAATTCACAGACAAATGAAATCGGCTCATCTGTCCCTTCATTCGCGCGCCGGGCAAAATCACGCAGATCGCCTTCATTGAACGCATTGCCAAGGCTCATCATGGCTACATTGTGCTGCACTTTCTGAAAGGCATCTAAAGGTTCTCCGCCAATACGCTGTGAAGGAGAATCAGCTGTGACCAACTCCGGAAATTCTTCCTCCAACTTGAGAAGATCCTGCATTTTCCGGTCATATTCTGAATCGGGAACACTGGGGTTATCGAGCACATAATATTCGTGGCCATATTGATTTAATAGTTTTCTCAATTCCTTGATCTGTTGCTGTGCTTGCTGTTTATCCAAGCGCCAGGCACCTCCTATTGTTTCGTGATTGGTGCAAATTTGGCCAGCAGCCGTTTTATGCCTGTCGGCGCAGGAAAGGCAATGTCAAGCTCCATCCCGTCACCTTTCCCTTGGACTTTAACGACCGTGCCAACACCCCATTTCTTATGTTCAGCTTTGTCACCCGGACCCCAGGTCTGTGATTCCGCTCCGGTTGTTTGCTGCATTCTTCCGGCACGGCGTTTTGGCTGTGATCGTTTCTCGTCCGGTTTTTCATTTGAGCCATACATCATCGTTCGTACCTGCTCGATTCCATCAACCAAATCTTCCGGGATTTCATTTATAAAACGGCTGATCGGATTCATATTCGTCCGGCCATAAATTGTGCGCATTTTGGCATGGGTCAGGTAAAGCTGCTGCTCAGCCCTGGTGATCCCCACATAGGCCAGACGGCGCTCTTCCTCCATCTCTTCATTGTCAAACATCGACCGGCTATGCGGAAAGACGTTTTCCTCCATGCCGACTAAAAAGATGACCGGAAATTCCAGTCCTTTGGCAGCATGCAGGGTCATAAGCGTCACCTTGGGTTCGTTGTCCATTTCTTCCTCATCGACACGGTCGATATCGGCCACTAATGCCAGGTCGGTCAGAAAAGCGATCAATGTTTTATCTTCAGCGTCTTCTTCAAAGTCCTGGGTAACGGTCTTGAATTCTTCAAGGTTTTCAAGACGGCTTTGCGACTCCAGTGATCGTTCGTTTTTCAGTATTTTTTCATAGCCTGTCCGCTCCAGGATTGCTTCAACCATATCGGTAGCCGTCAAAAATTCCTGCTGCTGCGTTAATGTTTGAATCAGGTTGCCGAATTCCGCCAGTGCATTGGCTGCTTTTTTCGTAACACCGATAAAATCGACTTCTTTCACTGCCTGGTTAAATGAAATCGCATGTTCGGCCGCATATGCGCGCAGCCTGTCGACAGATGTTTTTCCGATTCCGCGTTTCGGAACATTGACAACCCGTTCGAAACTTATATCATCATCAGGATTGGTGATCAGACGCAAATAAGCAGTCAAATCCTTAATCTCTTTTCGCTCATAGAATTTGGTGCCGCCGACCATCTGATAACCGATGTCCGATTTTATCAGCGTATCCTCTACAGCCCTCGACTGGGCATTCGTCCGGTAAAGGATCGCAATATCATTCGGAGAAATCCCTTCACCGGTCAGCTCCTGAATTTTATCCGTCACAAATAATGCTTCTTCCTGTTCGGTCGCGCCCTGGAAATAATGAATCTTCTTGCCGTCATCATTTTCAGTCCAAAGATTCTTAGGTTTGCGGCCGGAATTGTTTTCAATCACTTTATTCGCTGCATCCAAAATTGATTTGGTTGAACGATAATTTTGCTCAAGGTAAATCACCCGTGCCGACGGATAATCTTCTTCAAATGACAGGATATTCGCAATGTCCGCGCCCCGCCAGCGGTAAATCGACTGATCTGAATCCCCGACAACACAAAGATTCTGATATCGGTTTGCCAGCTGCTTCACCAAATAGTATTGAGCATGGTTGGTATCCTGATACTCGTCCACATGGATATACTGGAACCGGCGCTGATAATATTCAAGCACTTCAGGAACACGCTTGAATAAATGAATCGTCTGCATGATCAGGTCGTCAAAGTCGAGTGCCTGGTTCTTCTGAAGTGTTTTTTGATAGCGTTCATAAACTTGCGAAACCTGTCGCTGGAAAAAGTCGCCGACGTTTTTACTGTATGCTTCCGGTGTAATCAGTTCGTTTTTCGCACCGCTGATCTGTCCAAGCATTGCCCGCGGCTCAAATTTTTTCGGGTCGATGTCCAGATCTTTCAGGATTTGTTTAATGACGGATAACTGATCACCGCTGTCCAGGATCGTAAAGTTTTGATTATAGCCGATTCGGTCAATATCCCGGCGCAAAATACGTACACACATTGAGTGAAAAGTGGAGACCCAGATTTGCCCGCCATCTGCTCCCGTGAGCTTATTGACACGTTCTTTCATTTCCCGTGCTGCCTTATTCGTAAATGTAATCGCCAGCACATTTCTTGGGGGCACATCCTTTTCACCGAGCAAATAAGCAATCCGGTGTGTCAATACCCGTGTTTTGCCGCTCCCCGCTCCGGCCATGATCAGTAATGGCCCTTCCGTATGTTTGACAGCCCCCTGCTGTTCTTTGTTTAATCCGTTCAGTAAGTCGTGCATTGTCTGACTCACCATGACACACCACCTTTAGATGAACTATTATTCATTCATATCTTTAATTGCTTTAACTGTTTTCAAGGCTTTGTTGATATCCGAATAAATCAGATTTCCGACAACGATCGTATCGGCTTGTTCCTTCATTTCACGAGCCTGGGAATCACTTTCAATCCCCCCGCCGTATATCAGTTTTGTATTGTTAAGCTGATTCCTCACATCTTTGACGAGTTCTGGACGGCCATACGTCCCGCTGTATTCCATGTAAAATACCGGAAGCCGGAAAATATACTCCGCCATATAGGCATATGCCACAACATCCTCATGATCCGGCATCTCGCACTTCGTCTCTTTAAAGGCTTTGGCATTTTCGTTCAAAATACAATAGCCCTCCATAAAGATTTCATCCCAGTTCATCGAATCCCTGTATTCCTTGATAGCCTGATGCTGAAGATCCATCATCCATTTCTTCTCCGTACTGTTCATCACCATCGGGATAAAGTAAAAGTCAAAACCAGGTGTGATTGATGCCATATTGGATATTTCCAAAATACATGGGACAGTATGCCGGCGGATGCGCGAAAGCAAATCAAGCACACCATCAAGTGTTACGTCATCCGTGCCGCCGACCACTACGGCATCAGTCCCCGACTCGCAAATTGCGTCAAGATCCTCATCCGGGATTTCTTTGGCAGGGTCCAGCTTAAATAAATGCTCCCAATTTGTTAAGATTTCATTCACCGTAAAGTCCCCCATATTTAATAATTGATTCAGAAATCAGCATTCTGTACATGCTGACTGTCACCTATTTTATAGGAATGCTGTTAATGCGCAAACAGTCTATAGCAAACACGATTCACCTTCATTCTTAAAGTATACCAAAAATTGCGCGATGAATTTAGGATTAAGTGGGATAAAAATTGAGGAATTTCCTAATGAGTACGAACAGGGCAGTAAACACCGTCCTGCTGTCTGCTGCATAAAACAAGCTATCCCCGAACGTGGAGATAGCAGTTGATTTACACGTTATGATCAAGTAACCGATCCAGGACAATTTTATATCCGTCACTGCCATAATTAATGCAGCGGCGTACACGTGATATTGTTGCAGTCGATGCGCTTGTTTCTTCTTCTATAAAGTTATAGGTATAGCCCTCTGTCAGCATTTTGGCAACCTGCAGCCGCTGGGCGATCGAATGAACCTCGGACATCGTTGCAATATCATCAAAAAATTTATAGCACTCCTCGCGATTCTCTAGCGACAGAATCGCGTCAAACAGTTGGTCCAGCTGTTCCCCGCGCAGCTTGTCTATCTGCATGATGACATCACCTGCCTTCTAATCATTTGATACCGTAACCGATTGGCTGATCCCCGGGTCTGACGGAACGACGTTTATCCATGTTTTGCCCTGAACAAACTTCACCGGTTTGCCATCCTTTACCGGAACGATTCTGCCATCACGGTTTTTCCACTTAACTTGGCGGATTTGGCCTTTTTGCACCAGATAAGCATCGCCGCCTGATGTCAAATCAATTTCACGCCTGCCTGCATCATCAATGACTTGGTGCGGCGTTTCCACAATGAAAATATTATCGGCTGTTATCGGTTCTCCGGAATTCAGCTCGACAGATTTTTCCCCGTCACTGTACCGGATATACGTCCCGCTGTCTTCATCGTATTTGTAGTTGACCACGTATGTCTGCCGATCGGAATAATCAATTTCAACGTTCATTGCAGGATCACCGGATATGCTGTCTGCTCCCTTTTCTGTTGTAAACGGCAAAGAATCATATGTTTGTGTCACATTATATCCTTTTTGCTCTGCCGTATCATATACGCCGGCAAATTGCAGATAGGAGTTGTGCGGCGCATCTCTGAATGATTCCCGTTTAAATAAGCTTCCATTATTATCATAAACGGAGCCGTTCAAATGTTCAATTCCGCGGTTTTGAATCATATCGTTCACAAAGTTAGCTGCTCCGTGATAAATGTAAATTGAATCATAACCATCGGCCAGTTCAAAATAATATTCCCGTGCGCTCCTGACAGGACCGGCAACATCCGGCATTTCGCTCTGGTACATGGCCAAGAAGCGTGTGATTCGCCCTTCCGCCAGAATTTCAAAAACAATGTCCGCCTTACTGAGACCTGATTGCGGCCGGGCTTTACGGTGATTATTGATCATCACGCTGACGATCCGATTGGTCACCGGCTGATCGGTTTGAATCCCTGTCAGCGGGAATGTGTTCATATTATCCGGGGCTGCAGGCCCTTCTTTTTCTGCTACAGAACTTTCTTTGGATTCACTGTCTTCTGCATTTCCCCCCTGATCATCTGAACATGCTGCAAACAACAGCAGCATGAACAACGGCAAGCAAACAATAACTTTTCTCATTATCCCCCACCCCTTTTTAAAAGCGTTTGTTAAAGTTTGCTGCTGATTTCATCGTTGCAGGCAGTATGCATCCGGCTTGTTTCAAACCATTTCGGTGGATGATGACTGACTTCTTTCGTTTATTATACGTCATCGCATCGTTGCTGGAAAGAGTACTTCACGCTTTTTCACATCGACAACCCCCTGTTGTGTGATCCGGATGTATGGCAAATGGGTTGCTGATAAAAAGAAAATTGAATAGACCGGATCACCAAATGCATAGCCGAAGTCCGCCAGCAATTTTCTCAGCTGTTTTTCTTTTTCCATCAGTTCGGGCATCGTTCCGGAGAACATGCTTCCGCTCAGAGCCAGCGGCAGTTCAAATAAGATTTCACCCTTATGGGCAAGCACAATCCCGCCGCCCAGTTCTTTCAGGCGCCTCCAGGCAAGCAGCATATCCTGTTTACTTTTTCCGATGAAAATGAGGTCGCCGGTTGTCGAAAATGAACTGGCCAATGCTCCCAGCCGTTTCGTGAAGCCTTTAATGGCCGTATTAACACGCCAATTCCCTTCCCTGTCAATCAACATAAGAAAGGCATCATCAGTATTATCCGGGATCACATTGAGTGTCACGTCTGTTTTGATGGCATACGGCTGAACAATAACATCATTTATCATGTTAAGCCCGATTGGGACGGAAAACTGCATATCTTCCAATGTCAGATCCCAATCAAATGCGATCGGTTCAATTCCATAGTTACCCCAGTCGATTTTTGAGGAAAGTTTCTTCTCTTTATGATCTTTTTTCATCCATTCACCTTTGGCCAAAACACTGATCGGATGCGGATTCTCTTTTTCCTGTAAAATATTAACATTTGCTATCCTGCCTGGTGCAATACATCCAATATCATCAATCAATCCATAATGTGCTGCGGCGTTATGAGATGCCATCCGGTAAGCATCCGCCAGCGGCACGCCTTTATCAATCGCAATCTCCACACAAACATTCATAATGCCCTTTTCATAGAAGGAGGGCGTTGCTCCATCCGTGTTCATCGTGACATGGTCAAATGTGTATACGCCTTCTGCCAGCATCTCTTCCAGTATATTCGGCAGGTCAGGACGGATTGATGAATAGCGAAGGCCAGCCTGATATCCAAGCTGCAGACGTTTAATCACTTCTTTTCCGGTCATAGCCTCATGCTCTGCGTCCACACCCAACAGCTTCATCTTGGTTAACGTTCTTTCAGACGCCCCAGGCAAATGACCTTCAACCGGTTTGTCAAGCCGGTTTGCCTCCTGAATCCAATAGAGCAGACGGTCATCCCCATCAAGCAGATGCGGCCACGCTGTCAGTTCGCCACCCTGAATGACGGATGGGTGCTTAAGCCACGACAATACTGGCTCCGTGCTGAAATATTCCTCCGGACGCTGCAGTGCTGTCTGTGAATCAAATCGTGCCCACCAATACATTGTAACCAGTGATTGGTTAAATTCCTCCAGCAAAGTAAACGCTTTCTTTCTATCCAATAAAAAATTCAGCATAAGATTATCATTTATAAATGCCGTCGTGCCATATTCAGCCCCATGCATTGCCAGGTTTTCAGGATTGTACAATAAGAAAGGGTGGGCATGCGGCTCGATATACCCCGGTACCAGGTACTTACCGTCACAGTCGATAACTTCCGTTGATTGATTTTTTTCCGGAAGTTTATCCCCGACATAGACAATCCGGTCATGAAAAATCCAAATGTTGGCACGCAGCCATTGTTTTGTATAAGTATTTAGATAGGTGCCGTTTTTTAATACAATTGTTGGCGCTTCTTCCCCATCAATAACGGCAACATGTTTTCTTAATTCACGGTTTCTCCAATAGATGCTTTCTGACATAACATCAACGCTCCAATATATTGTTTTATCTATCGTAACACATAATGCGCTTTCATTTGGTATTGTTTTACAAAGGGGAATTGAATTTTTTATGACAAAAATCCCAAACGGAATCACCCTATATTCACAAAAAACGGAAGGAAATTCGATTCCTCCCGAACAAGTTTCACTCATTCAATATCGTATCAACAATCTGCTCAGCCAGTGCCTTCGCGGATGATACACCGCCAATCACAGGTGTGTCGCCGGGCAGGTAATGAGTATTCCCATTTTTAACAAAGCTTAAATTCTCCCATACGCTGTTCCCTTTCAAATGATTTTCAAAGATATTATCATCTTCTTGAACAACAGAGAAAAAGTGAAGGTTTTCTTTCTGGAAATTTTGCAAGGTCTCTAAACCAACTTCCGTAAACCCATACTGCTTAACTTCATCAGTTTTATAGGCGTTCTCAAAACCCAGGTTTTCCATTACTGCTGCCGGGAAAGAATTATCGGAATAAAGCCTTAGCACTGGTGAGTTTTGAGAGGAGAAGGCCATTGTTGCTATATATTTTGAGCCTTCCAGTCCAGCATCCGCCAAACGCTGTCTCTGCTTGTCGTAAAAATCGTTCAAATCTGCAATCGCTTGATCAGCTTCCTGTTCCTTATCTGTAATTTGAGCGATTGTTTTAAATTCATTCATTAACTCATTATACAAATCGGCGGACCCTTCTTCACTGTATGGTGCAAACGTCACAACCGGTGCGATATCTTCCAATCTATCTAATATCTCACTATGTCTGAATTTTGCCGCTATGATCAAATCAGGATCCATTCGTGAAATGGCTTCAAGATTTGGCTCTTGGCGTGTCCCGACATCTCCAACACTATCGGCCAATTCCTCGTCAATATTCATCCAGGCATTAAATCCGTCTATATTTGGCACACCGGCTGGCTGGACACCTAGGGAAAGCAACTGTTCCGCGTTGTACCATTCCAATGCAACGATATCTTCAGGGATACCCTCGATTGTCTTTTTACCCGTGGCGTCTTCAATGGTAACGCTGCGCTCAGAAGCACTTTCATCATCACTGCCTCCACCCGCTTCATTTCCATTTGAACCGCACGCTGCTAACATTGTAAGGACCAAAACATTAAGTATTAGCACCCATTTTTGCATTTCTTCCACTCCTTCCCATATTCAGTTATGCGATTCTTTTATGTATAATGATAACCAGTAACAACTGATAATGATTATCATTATTGATATAGTTTAACTTATCGTGTATCCAAATGAATGTCAACCTTTTCATTCATGATTAAATGGTGTATGATTAGATGAGAATGATAATCAGTCAATTGCATGCTGAGGAGTGAGCAGACTTGACCAAAAATGAACTATTTGATGTGACCATTATAGGCGGTGGACCTGCCGGGCTTTTTTCGGCCTTTTACAGCGGGCTCAGGGAAATGAAAACAAAAATTATTGAATATCAGCCTGAATTAGGCGGTAAAGTTCACGTCTATCCGGAGAAAATGATCTGGGATGTCGGAGGAATACCGCCACTCCCCGGTGCAAAATTCATTGATCAGATTGCTGAGCAGGGATTAACGTTTCAGCCTGAAGTGGTATTGAACGAAAGAATTGAAACAATAACCCGTAACAAAAAGGGTATTTATGAACTGCATGCCGATTCGGGACGCATTCACTACACCAAAACTGTCATTGTTGCAGTTGGAAGCGGCATATTAAATCCAAAAAAGCTAAGCATCGCTGGTGCAGAACAGTTTGAAGGTTCAAATCTGCATTATTCCGTGAAGTCTTTACAGCGTTTTAAAGGTAAAACCGTCATGATTTCAGGCGGAGGGAGCTCCGCAACCGATTGGGCAAATGAACTGGAATTTGTTGCTGACCGCGTTTTCATTACATGCAGAAAGAACAATTTTGACTGTCATGAATCGCAGGCAACCCAACTGAAAAACAGTTCCGTTGTCTGTTTCTTTCATACATCGATCACAGATCTGAAGGCAAATGATGACGGTGTAACGATTAAGGAAGTTGAGCTGAGCAACCATGAAACAGGAGCCGTCAATTATTTGCCTGTTGATGACGTGATTGTCAATCACGGATACGAACGCGATACATCACTTTTGGAAAACAGTGAACTGGATATCGCCATCGCCGATAATTATTTCATTTCAGGCAATGCCAATAGCGAGTCGTCTCTGGAGGGACTGTATGCTGCCGGTGACATTCTGATGCATGAAGGCAAACTGAATCTGATAGCAGGCGCTTTTCAGGACGCTGCCAATGCCGTCAATCAGGCAAAGCTATTTATCCAGCCCGATGCCGATAAAGCTCCAATGGTCTCCTCACATAACGACATTTTCAAGAAACGCAACGAAGAAATAAAAAAGCAAATGATAAATTGAAACTTCATTCAGTGCGGCGTTTTTTCCCACTGAATGTTAGTTGAACCGAATCGGACATCTAGGGGCTAGTTATCGCCGTTTTCTGGTGGATTACTGCCCATTACATGCAGCTAAAAGTGAAACTGACATTCAGTGTGTACAGCTTTTGACTAAAGTTGATTTAAAATAATTCTCAACCCTATTTTTTTATGACTTTGCTTTGTTGAAAACGTTACAATCAGTAGGATTACAATCGATATTGGCAAACCGATAAAAACAGGATGTAAATCAAATGGATGGCCTAAAATCTGCCAAATGACGGCTGTGACCAAACCACTCCACATTGAAGCAACACCAGCGGCGTTCGTCACTATTTTCCAAAATAATCCAAACATCACTGGTGCTAATAGACCTGAGACCGACATCGCAGTACCAGTTACCATCAGGTTAACCAATTCCTAGTGACCTATATTTAAATGTCATCCTCGAGTAAAGTATGATGGTTGAATTTATTGAAATCAATAATAAAATTATTTGTCAGCACAGATCGCCAACCAACCTTTTGAAGTTTACATGGGAAATGAAAAAATCTAATTTACGGTCAACCAAGTCTATTATCCGTTTAAATAAATAGGGGCTGGTAAAAGACTTATCTCTGACCTAAAATGAATCTCTTTCATGAATTAAAAAAGATTAACCTTTACCAATATCTTTCCGATAAAAAAACTCCTCTGAGTTCACATTTTTGTCCAGCCAGTTATATGCGCATTCAGCGGCTTCAGACAGGTCGGCTCCCTTTGCTCCCGCAAGAAGCACTCTTCCCCCGTCGGAAACGATTCCGTGTTCCGTTTTCCGGGTTCCGGCATGGACAACAAACGAGCTAGCATCCAGTTGCATTTCAGGCAACGCGACGCCTTTATTATAGCTGCCAGGATACCCTTTCGAGGCAAGCACTACACCGGCACAGCTTTGTTTTTTCCATTGCAGAGAGGGATCTTTTCCATCGAGCACGTCAAGGAAGACCTGCAGCAGATCATTTTCTAAAAGCGGAAGTACGACCTGGGTTTCCGGGTCACCGAAACGGGCGTTGAACTCAATCACTTTCGGTCCATCGTCTGTCATAATCAATCCCGCGTATAAAATTCCGGTGAACGGCCGTCCCGCTGCAACCATCCCGTCAGCAGCTTTTTGCAGAACATTTTCAGCTGCGAATGCCAGCGTCTTCCGGGAAATATCTTTGGCCGGCGCGTAGGCTCCCATCCCGCCGGTATTCGGACCCTGATCCTGGTCATAAGCGCGTTTATGATCACGTGCCGGTATCATAGGAAATACGTTTGCACCATGAACAAATGCCATCAGTGAAAATTCCTCGCCAGAAAGACATTCTTCTATAACAACAGACTTGCCCGCTCCGGAAAAAGCCTTACCTACGAGAATATCATCAACGGCTTTCATTGCCTCGTCCACTGTCTGTGCAACAATCACACCCTTACCGGCAGCAAGCCCGTCAGCTTTGACGACAATTGGGGCGCCTTGTTTCTTTATATAGGATTTGGCTCCACCCGCGTCTGTAAAACTGGCATATGCAGCTGTAGGGATACCGTTCTCCTCCATAAAAATTTTCGCATACCGTTTGCTCCCCTCGATTAAAGCCGCATTTTTTTCCGGTGCAAAAATGGCGAGACCTGCTTCGCGAAAACGGTCGGCAATCCCGGTGAGAAGCGGGGTTTCCGGACCGACAATAGTTAAGTCAACTTCCTTTTTCCGGGCAAAGTCTATCAACCCATCAATATCCAGCTCATCAATATCCACGCACTCTGCAGCATCGCCGATTCCGCCATTTCCCGGTGCTGCATAAATCCTATCAGCTTTATCGCTTTCAGCCAGTTTCATGATCATGCTATGCTCACGGCCACCGCGTCCGATGACGAATAAATTCATAGGAAAACCCCTTCCTGTCTAGTGTTTGAAATGCCGTGCGCCTGTAAAAACCATCACAACTCCATATTGGTCGCACATGTCGATTGAGTCCTGATCGCGTTTGGATCCGCCAGGCTGAATTATTGCTGCTACGCCCGCCTTCGCTGCTTCTTTGGCGGTATCAGGCATCGGGAAAAATGCATCGGATGCAAGAGCTGCTCCTTTAGCTTTATCCCCTGCCTGTTCAAGCGCTATCCTTGCTGCGCCAACACGGTTCATCTGACCTGCACCGATACCAATGGTCTGCATATCGTTTGCCAGTACAATAGCATTCGATTTCACGTGTTTGACTGCTTTCCAGGCGAACAATAAATCATCCAGCTCTGCTTCCGTCGGTTTTTTCTCGGTCGGGAATGTGAGATTGTTGCGGCTGATTTCCTTATTGTCGTTGTCCTGAACAAGTATCCCGCCGTTAACACTCGTTAATTTGTGAGAGTTGATCTTTGCTTCATCCATTTTCAATTCAAGCAGCCGGATATTTTTCTTGTTTGTCAAAATCATGAAGGCTTCATCGGTAAATGCCGGGGCAATGATGATTTCCAGAAAAATACCGCTCAATTGTTTAGCAGTGTCTACATCAATTGTCCGGTTGCAGGCAACAATCCCGCCAAAAATCGAAACTGGATCACCGTTATAAGCTTTCGAAAATGCTGTGTTCAAATCCTCCGCCATTCCAATACCGCATGGGTTCATATGCTTCACAGCCACGGCTGCCGGTCTGTCATAATCCGCAATGATGCCAAGTGCCGCGTTCGCATCCTGGATGTTGTTGTAGGATAGCTCTTTGCCATGCCGCTGCTTGGCAGATGTAAGACTCATCGGTGATTCAATTGGTTTTTTATAAAATGCCGCTTCCTGATGCGGATTTTCGCCGTATCTTAAAGACTGGACCTTTTCATATGTAACGGTGTAGTTTTCAGGAAATGCTTCATCAGTAAAATAGCCGGCAATCAGCGCATCGTATTGTGCTGTGTGACGGAAAACCTTTGCAGCTAAATTTTTCCGCATTGCCGTATCGAGCTCATCATTTTGAATGGCTTGCAAGATTTCATCATAATCATCCGGATCAACAACGGGCGTCACATCACGGAAACTTTTTGCAGCTGCCCGCAGCATTGTCGGGCCGCCAATATCAATGTTTTCGATGATTTCCTCTTCAGTCACATTCTGTTGATCAAGCGTTTGTTTAAATGGATAAAGATTCACGACAACAACATCAATCGGGGTAATGCCTTTATCTGAAAGCTGCTGTTTGTGTGTGCCATCATCCCGTTTGGCCAGCAGCCCTGCATGAATTACCGGGTGAAGTGTTTTGACACGGCCTTCCAGCATCTCGGGAAACCCTGTTACGTCTTCCACAGCCGTTGCCTCGATGCCAGCCTCCTGAATTGTGCGCAAAGTGCCACCGGTTGAAATGATGTCATAATCTTGTTCTGCCAATCCTTTGGCAAAATCAGTAATACCGGTTTTATCGGAAACACTTATCAATGCCTGCTTTTTCATGGAAAAACTCCTTGTCCTAGTGGTTTTGTAATGGTGGTGCACCTCACGAAGGAAACCGCACAAGTTCGGGCGGCTCTCGCACGATTTGATACTGCTGTCGCACGATTGAGGATGGTTTCCGCACGGTTTGGATTACGCCTCGCACGATTCAGACCGCTTCCCGCACGGTTTGGACCGCTTCTTGCACGGTTCGACCGAGACCCCCGTACGATCTCCAAAGTCAGAACGCTTGCTGATTCACTCTTTTGCCTTAACCAGCTTCTGAATCACTTGCGGATAAAGCTTGTGCTCAGCTTGTTGAACACGCTCTGTCAGTTGTTCCTTCGTATCACCCGGGTAAATCGGGACTTCCTGCTGTTCAATAATCGGGCCTGTGTCGATTCCATCATCAATATAATGCACGGTGATACCTGTTGTATCTGCACCTGCTTCATAAGCCTGACCGATGGCATCTAAACCGGGGAAATCAGGCAAAAGTGACGGATGAATGTTAATGATCCCGGCCGGAAATTCACCCAAAAGGGTCGGACCGACAATCCGCATATAACCGGCAAGAAAGATCCACGTCACATCCGTTTCACGCAGCTTTTCCAGCAAGGCACGTTCATAATCGGCTTTTGAATCATATTCTTTCGAGTTAACAATAAATGCCGGCACCCCAAACTTTTCCGCTTTATCAATGACAGCAGCACCCGGTTTGTCACACACAAGCAGCACGATATCACAACCCAGGTCGTCCGTCTCCATCATGGACTGAAAATTACTGCCGGTTCCGGATGCAAAAACGGCTGCCCGCACTTTTGTCATGACGTCATATGCACTCCTTCTTTTGATACAATTTTGCCAATAACTGACGCTGTTTCACCTTGTTCCCTGAGAATTCTCAGCACAGCCTCTGCATCATCCTGTGCAACAACAAGCGCCATCCCGATACCCATATTAAAAATACTGTACATCTCCTTATCGCCAATACCTCCGAGCTTTTGCAAAAATGGAAAGATCGGCGGATGTTCCCAGCTCAGTGGATCGATTTCCGCACCAAGCCCGACAGGCATCATCCGGGGCAGGTTTTCGTAAAATCCGCCTCCGGTTATATGAGAAATCCCCTTTACAGGTAGATTTTTCATAACCGTGCCAACCGATTTGGCATAGATTCTGGTCGGCTTTAACAGCACATCATCAAGCCGCTGATCACCCAGTCCATCATATGTTTTCGTCAAATCCAAATCCTGCACCAGCTTGCGCACCAGTGAATAACCATTGGAATGAATGCCGCTTGAAGCCAGGCCTATGACAGCATCGCCGCCTGTAATGGCCTCCCCGGTTATTAATCGTGATTTTTCTACCAATCCAACGGTAAAACCGGCTAAATCATAATCCGTATCATCATACACGCCGGGCATTTCCGCTGTTTCACCGCCAATCAGCGCTGTCCCAGCATCTTCACACCCATCAGCAATGCCTGTCACAATTTGTTCGATCATTGCCGGATCATTTTTGCCGCATGCAATATAATCGAGAAAAAACAGCGGTTGTGCCCCCTGGGCGACAATATCGTTGACACACATGGCAACAAGATCAATGCCGACCGTATCATGTTTCTGTAGATCAATCGCCAGCTTAAGCTTTGTGCCGACACCATCTGTCCCTGAAACAAGGACGGGTTCCTGATAGTTGAATGATGTCAATTCAAACAGCCCGCCAAACCCGCCGATATCGCCGAGCACTTCTTGACGCGCGGTTCTTGCGATATGTTTTTTCATGCGTTCAACCGCATCATAGCCTTTTTCAACATCTACTCCGGCTGATTTGTATACATTCCCCATCGCTTGCTCCACCTCTCTTCATCCTTTGCAGGCAATTTCCTGAGCTTCGTTTTCCTTCACGGGATAATTTCCGGTCATGCAAGCCATGCAAATCCCCTGATGGATCGTTTTATCTTTGACGATGGCTTGTTCCAGCCCGGATTCAGATAAATACGCCATACTGTCCGCTCCGATAATTTCACCAATTTCATCAATCGAATGATTGGCAGCAATCAATTCGTCCCGTGTTGACATGTCAATCCCGTAAAAGCATGGATGCTGAATCGATGGTGAGGCGATCCGGACATGGATTTCCGCCGCACCTGCCTGTCTCAGCATGTGAACGATCCGCTTGCTCGTTGTTCCGCGAACAATGGAATCATCAATCATGACGATCCGCTTTCCCGCGACAATCCCGCGAACCGGGGCGAGTTTCATTTTCACACCCTGTTCACGCAGTTCCTGGGAAGGCTGGATAAACGTCCTTCCGACATAGCGATTTTTGATAATGCCCATTTCATACGGGAGACCGCTCGCTTCCGCATAACCGATAGCCGATGAAATGCTGGAATCCGGAACTCCGATGACCATATCGGCGTCTGCCGGCGCTTCTTTAGCCAGCTCCTTTCCCATCCGTTTACGTGACGCGTGAACATTCACCTCATTGACATCACTGTCCGGACGCGACAAATAGACATATTCCATCGCACACATTTTTCGCTGGCCTCTCATGGCAAAACGGGTTGAGGCTACCCCTTCATCACTGATTGTCACCAATTCACCCGGCAAAACTTCGCGTTCAAATGTTGCTCCAATCTGGTCAAAAGCGCACGATTCAGATGCCACCACATAGGCATCGCCAAGCCTGCCGATTGATAACGGTCTGATTCCGCTCGGATCAAGCGCTGCATACATCTTCTCCTCGGTCAATATGACAAACGCATATGCGCCGGTAATCTTATTAATCGCATCAGAAATAGACGTTTCGTTAATTCCCATTCCTCTGCGTTTAATCAAGTGGGCCAGTACTTCTGTATCGGAAGACGTCTGTAAAATACTTCCTTGGTCTTCAAGTTCGCTGCGCAATAATTCAGCGTTCATGATGCTGCCGTTGTGTGCCAGTGCCATGCCCTCAGTCTGTGATCGGAATACCAATGGCTGGACATTCTCAAAAGCTCTGTCACCCTGGGTGGAATAGCGGACATGACCGACAGCTGTGGCGCCAGAGATCTTACTGAAATCGGCATGTTTAAAAACATCGTTGACAAGACCAAGCCCTTTATGAGCCTTCAGCTTCTGCCCGTCACTGACCACAACACCTGCACCCTCCTGTCCACGGTGCTGCATCGAATGAAGGCCATAATACATCAGTTCGGCTGCTTTTTCGTGTCCCCAAATTCCAAACACACCGCATTCTTCATTAATGCCTTTTATTTCAGCAGGCATGGAATGGCTCCTTTCCATAAATCATGCAATATCTGGACATTTTCATCGATTAAAGCCCCATCATTTGCCCTTACAACAAACTTACCATCACCGGTGACTCTGCCAATCTGACGGGCAGCAGTAACTACCGCTTCAAACTTTCCTTTCTGTTCCGGCTTGACCGAAACAAGAAAACGCGATTGGGATTCACTGAACATTGCAGTCGTCGGATCACCGGAAATATCGGCTTTCAGACCAAGTCCCTTGCCATTAAAAACACTTTCAGCAAGTGCAACACCAAGACCGCCTTCAGCCAAGTCATGAGCTGATTGGACAAGATTTTGCCGGATTGCTGCCAGCAGCTGTTTCTGACGTTCAGCCTCCACCTGCAAATCAATGGAAGGTGCTTTTCCCTGGTACGTGCCTTCAACCACATTTTGCAGCTCACTGCCGCCAAATTCAGCCTTCGTTTCTCCAATCACATAGATCAGATCTCCCGGCTCCTGAAAAAAGTTCGGTGTCAAATACTCGAGCGATTCAATCAGACCAACCATGCCAACGACCGGGGTCGGGAAAATTGACCTGCCGTTTGATTGGTTATAAAGTGATACATTTCCGCTGACCACCGGTGTTTCCAACATACGGGCAGCCTCACTCATACCTTCCACACTTTGCTTCATCTGCCAGAAAACTTCCGGATTCGTCGGGTTTCCGAAGTTCAGCCCGTCTGTCAAACCGATCGGCCGCGCCCCCGAAGAGACAATGTTTCGCGCTGCCTCTGCTACAGCAATCTTGCCGCCGGTTTCCGGATCGAGGTAGATGTAGCGCGAATTACAATCTGTTGTGATGGCCAGCGCTTTATCCGTTCCTTTGATCCGTATAACACCTGAATCTGATCCCGGTTTCACAACTGTATTCGTCTGTACCGTCGAATCGAACTGATCATAGGCATATTCCTTGCTGGCGATTGTCGGCTGCTGCAGAAGCTGCTTCAGCATCGCACCGTGATCCCCGACATGCGGTACAGTATTTTCCATCTGCTGAAACGCTTTGACATACGCTGCTTCTTTAGCCGGCATATGGTAAACTGGTGCTTCTTCCGCCAGTGCGTCAACCGGAATATCAGTAACAACTTCACCATGTTGTTTGAGCAAGAATGATTTTTCCTCGGTGACTTCTCCGACGGCGACTGCCTGCAAACCATATTTTTCAAAAACGTCAATGATTTCCTGTTCACGCCCCTGTTTTACAACAAGCAGCATCCGCTCCTGTGATTCAGACAGCATTAATTCATACGCATTCATATCCTCTTCACGCTGTGGAACCAAATCCAAGTTCATGGCGATACCTGTACCGGCTTTACTCGCCATCTCACTTGCTGATGACGTCAGCCCGGCCGCCCCCATATCCTGCATCCCAACAAGGGCATCAGAGTGAATGACTTCCAGGCAAGCTTCAATCAGCAGTTTTTCCATAAACGGATCACCCACCTGAACAGATGGACGGTCCCCGTCAGATTCTTCACTTAGATCATCTGAGGCGAATGTTGCACCATGGATGCCGTCACGGCCGGTTGGTGCCCCCGCATAGATAACCGTGTTGCCGACACCGGCAGCGATGCCTTTTTGAATATCCTCATGATTAACTAGCCCAACACACATCGCATTAACAAGGGGATTCTCCTCATAGCTGTCATCAAACTGAACCTCACCGCCAACTGTTGGAACACCGACACAATTTCCATAGCCGGCGATCCCATGAACGACTTCCTGAAACAGGTACTTCGTCCGGCCTGTTGTCAAATTGCCAAACCTCAATGAGTTCATTAAGGCAATCGGTCGTGCCCCCATCGAAAACACATCGCGGATGATGCCGCCGACACCTGTTGCAGCACCTTGATACGGCTCAACAGCTGATGGGTGGTTATGGCTTTCCACTTTGAAAACAACCGCTTGCCCGTCACCAATATCAATGACCCCGGCACCTTCACCGGGACCCTGCAAAACATCAGGACCATCTGCCGGGAATTTTTTCAGAAGCGGCTTTGACGTCTTGTAACTGCAATGCTCCGACCACATGACCGAAAAAATTCCTGTTTCTATAAAATTTGGACGCCGCCCTAAAATGTCTTTAACCTTTTCAAATTCGTCATCACTAAGCCCCATCTCAAGATACAGATTTTCCTGTTCAACTTTTTCCGGGCTGATATTATGCATTAACTGCATAGGTGTCCCTCCAATTTTCGATTAGTGATTGAAAAAGCCTAGTGCCATCATCACTGCCGAGCAATTTTTCCACCGCGCGTTCCGGATGCGGCATCATCCCAAGCACGTTGCCCTCGCTGTTGATAATGCCAGCGATATCTGCAGCCGATCCATTCGGGTTGTTCTCATAAGCAAAGACAATCTGATTATTCTTTTTCAACTCTGACAAGGTTTCATCATCAGTGAAATAATTCCCTTCACCATGGGCAATCGGCAAATGAATGACCTCGCCTTTTTTAAAGTTTGTCGTGAAGCGTGTTGCATCGTTGGCAACAGCAAGTGCTTCGTGGTGACACATGAATGACAGATTCTCATTAGGAAGCATGGCGCCGGGCAGCAAACCGGCTTCCAGCAGTATTTGAAATCCATTGCAGACGCCCAGAACCGGCTTGCCCGCATCAACATGTGCTTTGACTTGCTGCATCACATTCGATGCCGATGCAATAGCTCCCGAACGCAAATAATCACCGTATGAAAACCCGCCGGGAAGCAGGATTGCATCATAGTTTTCGAGATTGCTATTTTCGTACCAGACTAAATCAGCTTCCATCCCAAGAACGTGTTTCACGGAATGGTACATGTCACGGTCACAGTTCGAACCGGGGAAAACGATGACTGCAAACTTCATGTGTGCGCGACCTCCTCCACTTCAAAGTGATAGTCCTCCATAACCGGATTAGCCAATAGTTTGTCACACATTTCGCCGACACGTTTGTCAATATCTTCATGATTTTCCACGAACAGTTCAACAAGCTTCCCTGTTTGTGCGTCTTCCACTTCAGAAAATCCCAGCCCGTTAAGTGATGTCTGAATGGCTTTACCCTGCGGATCGAGCACACCTTGCTTCGGCATAATATGGATGGTAACTTTTTTCATGTCCTGGCCTCCAGTCGATTCAATAGTTTTTGATAAACTTCCAGCAAATCACCGGTTCCCTGCCGGAATACATCCTTATCCAGGTTTTCGTTTGTCGTTATGTCCCAAAGCCTGCACGTATCAGGCGAGATTTCATCAGACAGCACGATGCATCCGCTCGCCAGCCGCCCGAATTCCAGTTTGAAATCAACCAGTTTAAGATCGACCGTCTCGAATAATGTTGTCAGCTGCTGATTGATTTCCAGTGCTTTTGCTTTTATCTCCTGAAGTTCGGATCTGGTGACATCACTCAGGAATAAAGCGTGCTCATCATTGATCAGCGGATCGCCCAGTTTGTCATCTTTGTAAAACAGCTCGACAAGCGGCGGGGTGAATGGCGTATCAGCTTCAATCTCAAGTCGTCGTGTAATGCTCCCAGCAGCCACATTCCGGACGACAACTTCCAGCGGAATGATTTCCGTTTGGTGGACAAGCTGCTCAGTTTCTGAAAGCTTTTCGATAAAGTGTGTCTGAACCCCCTGTTCATTTAGAGCCTTAAAAATATAGGCGGAGATTTCATTGTTCAGACGGCCTTTTCCTATAAAAACTTCCTTTTTCTCCCCGTTAAATGCCGTTGCATCATTTTTGTAATCGAGCACGAGCTGCCCTGTTTTATCCTTGGCCTGATAAACCCGTTTTGCCTTTCCCTCATATAACAAATCTGTTTTCATTACTCCACCTCAAGTCCGATTCGGTTGAATATAGCATCCACATTTTTCAGGTGATACGTATAATCAAAACAATCGTCAATCTCATCCTGTGTCAGCTTCGTATTGACTCGCTCGTCAGCTTCAACCAGTGCCTTAAAATGCGTTCCAGTCTCCCATGCCTGCATCGCTTTTGGCTGAACCAGATCATAAGCTTCCTCACGGCTCATGCCCTTATCAACAAGTACGAGCAGGACGCGCTGGGAAAAAATAACGCCGTGGGTTTTATCAATGTTCTGTTTCATGTTTTCCGGGAACACGGTCAGTTTGCTGACGATACGTGAAAAACGGTTCAGCATGTAATTCAGTGCAATTGTTGAATCAGGCAAAATAATCCGTTCTGCCGATGAGTGGGAGATGTCCCGTTCATGCCAGAGAGAAACATTTTCGTACGCTGCCACCATATGCCCTCTCAGGACACGCGCAAGACCGGTCATGTTTTCCGAGCCAATCGGGTTGCGCTTATGCGGCATTGCTGAGGAACCTTTTTGTCCTTTTGCAAAAAACTCTTCCACTTCACGCGTCTCCGTTTTCTGAAGAGCGCGGATTTCAGTAGCGAATTTTTCAATCGACGTTGCAATCAGCGATAGGGCGGAAGTATACGCGGCATGACGATCACGCTGCAATGTCTGGGTCGATACCGGTGCAGGTGTCAGCCCGAGCTGTTCACACACATATTGCTCAACGAACGGATCGATATTCGCATAGGTTCCGACTGCGCCTGACAGTTTGCCGAATTCGATATTATTTGCCGCGAGCTCAAAGCGTTCCAAATGGCGTTTCATTTCTTCATACCAGAGTGCCATTTTCAATCCGAACGTTGTCGGTTCGGCGTGAACACCATGTGTACGCCCCATCATGACGGTGTGTTTGTGTTCGATCGCTTTATTTTTCAGGACATCGATAAAATGGTGCAGATCTTTACGAATAATGTCGTTTGCCTGTTTCAACAAATAGGATTGTGCGGTGTCGACAACATCTGTCGAGGTGAGCCCGTAATGTACCCACTTGCGTTCATCTCCCAGCGTTTCGGAGACCGCTCGGGTAAAGGCGACCACATCATGTCGTGTTTCCTGTTCGATTTCCTGAATCCGCTCAACATGAAAAGAAGCGTTCCGGCGTATTTTCTCCACATCATCAGCCGGAATAATGCCCAGTTCGCTCCATGCTTCACATGCGAGGAGTTCCACCTCCAGCCATGCATTGTATTTGTTTTCCTCGCTCCAGATCGCACCCATTTCTTCCCGGGTATATCGTTCAATCATTGTTTTGCCTCCTCGTATACTGCCAGCTGTTTTTTTGCTTCATCCAATGTATCTGCAATAAATGTGATATGGCCCATTTTCCGTTTAGGCTTGACTGCCTCTTTACCGTACAAATGCAGGAAACCATGCTGCATTTCCGGAAGCATATTCAAAGCCGTTCCCGCATCGTCACCCAAAATATTGACTGTAACAGCAGGCCTGAGTAGTTCGATTGGCATCAGCGGCAAACCGCAAATGGCTCGGATATGCTGTTCAAATTGCGACAGATTACATGCCTCAATCGTGTAATGGCCTGAGTTATGCGGCCTTGGCGCCATTTCATTCAGGTAAATATCATCGCCCTTAACGAACATTTCAATCGCAAACGTTCCTGCAATATTCATTTTTTCCGCAAGTATTCCCGCTGCATCAAGCGCTTTTTGCTGTACCGCAGCGCTGATGGAAGCCGGTACTGTCGTCTTGTATAAAATATGATCCTTGTGCTCGTTCGCCGAAATCGGGAAAAAAGTGATCTCACCGGATTGCCCGCGGGTGAACACGACGGATATTTCCCTATCAAAAGGAACCCATTGTTCGATAATGCTTACGTCATGCTGATCGGCAAATTCACATGCCGCCTTCATGTCATCAGTCGTATTTATCTTTAACTGACCTTTGCCGTCATATCCCCCGCTCACTGTTTTAATGACAGCCGGGAGTGGCATGTTTTCAAGTGCGCTCGCACACATATCACTGTCCCTGACAATCTTATTGGCGGGCACCGGAAGCCCGGCATCACCCATGACCGATTTTTCCTTTTCGCGGTTCTGGGTGATTTCCAGTGCATATGCACCTTGGGGAAGTTTGTCTTTTTGCTCAATATAAGCAGCTGCATCAAGATCGACATTTTCAAATTCATATGTGATCACATCACTGATGTCAGTCAATTTCTGGATTCCGTCCATATCATCATAAGCTGCTGTGATTTGTTGATCGGCAACCTGCGCGGCCGGGCAGTTTGGGGTCGGGTCGAGAACCGCGATTTGGTAGCCCATATACTTTGCCGCGATGGCCATCATCCGTCCAAGCTGGCCGCCGCCGATAATGCCGATCGTTTTCATGGGAAGTATCACTTTATTGTTCTGCAAGTTCATCCCTCATTTCATCCACTGATTGTTTCATGTTTTCCCGGTAATCTTGCAGTCTCTCAGCAACATCATTGTCGAATGCGCCAATCATCCGGGCAGCCATGAGCCCGGCATTTTTTGCACCAGATCTTCCAATTGCCACCGTAGCAGTTGGCACACCGCCGGGCATTTGCACGATTGACAGCAGTGAGTCGATGCCGTTCAGTGCTTTTGACTGGACCGGCACCCCGATGACCGGGAGTGTCGTCTGTGCTGCTGTCATACCGGGCAGATGTGCCGCTCCGCCGGCTCCCGCGATAATCACGTTGAATCCTTTTCCCCGCGCTTCTTTCGCATAAGTGAACATGTCTTCGGGTGTCCGGTGTGCGGAAATCACCTCTTTTTCATAAGGTATCTGCAATTCATCCAATATGCTGCATGTATGTTTCATCGTTTCCCAATCCGAGATGCTTCCCATAATGACGCCAACTCGTGCCATCATATCCCTCTTTTCGCGATTTATAGTTAATAGCAGCTATTTTCTAATCGTATCTTGTTTTTGGAGCAAAATCCATAAACTGCGACACAAAGAGTAATGGTTGAGCGGATTGACGCCGCTTCGGAAATACACTTCGCTAAATTTTGTTCAAGACATCTTGATAAAACAAAATATTTTATTCATCAAAACGAGCAGCTGGAATATGCGAGACTCCTGTGGGACAGCGAGCCTAAGAAACCCCACAGCGAGCGTTCTTTGCGAGCGAGGAGGCTCGTGGTGAGCCCACGGAAAGCGAGTATATTCCAGCTGCGTCGTTAGAGATACTCACTAAATCCCTGGTTTACGTCGCAGTTTATATCAACAGTAAGGATTAAACAGAAATAAAAGTAGATACAGATCAAATAAAAATAAGTCTATCCCGCCTCCCTCATTTCTATGAGAGAAGATGAATAGACTTAGCACAACTAAATAAACGTATGCTGCTGAAATCCTGACGCATAGCTGGCCCAGATACACAGGTTAAACAGCCGCATCCGTCACAGCGGTCCCATCCTCCCTCATAGTCCGGCATTTACGGTACCGGGTAGAAACTTTCAGGCCATATTCCCGAAAATATATGAGGTAACGTATGAATTTATGGTATAAGCATAGCAGAAGCAGATCGAGTATGTCAACAAAAATCGAACAATTAGTTCCATGTAATATTTAATGTTCGTCTTTTGGTATTTAGCTATCAATTTATTAGTCAAAATGATGCTGACTCCGATCATTTCCCGGCTTTGTAATTGACTTTTGAGCTGCCGGCGGAGTCGCTGCACCATTATTTTTATGATTATTGAACAGCCGGCCCCTTCGTACTTGTTTCACCCAAAAACCGCCGTTGATCTGTTTCGGTTCATAGGAGATAATAAACGCTCCTGAGTCAATTGTTTTAATCGTTTCATAAAGCTTCAGTTCATATCTTCTGGGTGTCAGAATTTGCATGACAAGCCGGTCGCCCTCCATTCCGTAAGCAAACCAGCTTGTCACGCCATACCCTTTATCACGAAGCTTCCGAGTAAATTCGATATAAGGATCAGATGAAATAACATTGACGGTAATATAGCCCAGCGCCAGCTTTTCTTCAATTTTGGTCCCGACAATAACACCAATGCCAAAACCTATGGCATAGGCAAGGATATTTTGAATTTCGTTCAAGTTGTCCAAGACAAGTCCCAGTCCGAGAACATACATAACAACTTCGAACATGCTGACAAATGCAGCCATATAGCGGCGCCCTTTTAACGTCAGAATCATCCGCATGGTCGAAAGCGACACATAAACAATATTGATGATTAATATAATAGCTACCATAACGAACGCATTACTGAGCAACTTTTTACCTCCTACCGGTTACTGCCGGGATGATGAATTTTCCTGAACCATGATATTCACCTACTGTTCCGCCGATGCATAAAATATAGCAACATTTTTATCCCGATATGACGACGGCTAACTGACCTTAAATGCCCGGTTCGGTTCAACTAACATTCAGTGGAGAAATACGCTCCACTGAATGAAGTTTCACTTTACGAAATGGGGTGTCATCTTGGATCCTTTTAAACAAATGTCTGATTGGCGGAAAAATATGGATCATTTTTTTGGCGACAATTTTTGGAATGAATTTGAAAATATTATAAAGCCAACAATTCCGCAAATCAATATTTATCAGCATGATCATGAACTGATTTGTGTGGCCAGCATACCCGGGTTAACCGATTTGAATAAAATTGATATTTATGTGGACCACGCAACTCTCGAACTGAAAGGCGACATCGACATTGGCTATGCTGGCGGCACCGTTGTTAAAGAAGAGATTCTCCAGGGTGTTTTTGAACGAACGATTACGCTGCCGTATCCCGTTAGGCGCGACAAAGTTAATGCCACCTATAACAATGGTCTGGTGATCATTCATCTGCACCGGCTAATTTCAGATGAAACCGGCCGAAATAAGGTGAACATCCGCCTGACAGATCAGACTTAGTCCTTATTTGTTTGGCCCATATACGCGCTTGGCATCGGACGACTGTTTCCCTTGCAATCGCTTGTTCAACGACTTCTTCCAATTGGGCGCGAGCAGGTCGCACGATGCCAGCTGCTCAGCAAGATCGAGATCCCGTTTTTTCACATACATAACCTCGTTGCAGGCAGCAATGGTCCATTCGGGATGCGGACGATCGATGAGTTCCATTTCCATCCCCGCCGTGGCATATCCTTCCTGCAGCACACGGTAATACCAGCCTGTAAGCCCGCTGTTTTGGATTCTTAAAGCAAAATCCATCACCCGAAAGCGACGGGCAGGCTTCCAGCACGGCCGGCGGGGCTGTGAAACTTGAATGATGCTTCCGCCGAACCGGTATGTATCACCTATGCAGACAGATGTCTCATCAGCATTTTCAAGCGAGAGGTTCTCCCCCATTGCCCCAATACCGATGTCGTTTATTTTCAAGTCTTCCTTCCAATAAGTATAATGCTTTGACGGATAGGCGAAAACAGCTTTTTCCGGGCCCCCGTGAACTTTCTTGTCGGCTATTTCATCACCGGTAAACCCCTCAAGCCCAATCCACTGATTGCCATCTGCTTTAGTTTTGAAGATGCCGCTCTCCCACGGTCTATCCATCCGGTCCTCAGCATCCGGACTGCCCATCCGCTTCACTTTTCCTGTCAAAATTACATTTACGATTGGTTTCGTCATCCGATCCATCCCCCTTATTTCATATTGTATCTTTAATCCCGGAAAAACGAAAACAGCACACATTGTTATATGGGATGAGTGAATCACGAATCCGCTGCAAGCGAACAAATCGATACATTAAAGCTTTAGGAAAACACCGTTCAAAATGCACTACAATTATCCAGTGTAAAAATATACAAAATTTTCAATGGTTTGTGATAAAATTATCATACAGACAGGGGAGGGGAAAATGAAAAAACAGCTTTTTTGGATTTTGCCATGCATTGTTATAATCACAGGAATTGTTCTGATGTTTAATCAGAGTATTGCCGATGTGACCGAACAACCAGAAGAAGACTGGAGCAGGGGTTTAAAGATTGGAACGACCACCGTTGATAAAACACTTCCTGTCCGGGAAACCGGTGATGGCAATTTCGTCATTCAGACTTATGAAGAAGATATGTTGCGGGCGCAAACATTCAATAACGAATTTGAACTGATCGATGAAGCAGCATATGATATCCCGCTTGATAAATGGACCCGGGTTTTTCTTGACGAGGATCATCTGATTTACCATGATTACAGCGATATATACAATCACGATGGTAATATTATTGTTTCAGATGCCGAGCGGTTCTATCCAATGGACAGCACGATCCTCTACATAAAAGAAAATAATTTATATGAACTCAATCCGGATGACCATTCGTCTGCAAAAATAATGGAACTTAATAAGGGGAATGAGGACATCGTCCCATTTCAGGGTGAACAGCAGCTTTACTTCATGACGGAACACTCCCTTAATAATGATGTAGAGCTTAGTATTTATGAATTAGCTGACAATGGTGATGCGAAGCGTGTACATACGGAATCATTTCAAATCGATGCCATGCAGACGGTGGAAAATATTGATTTTGCCATTAATGACGACAATCTTTCCTACACGCTGGAAACTGTCCAGAAGCAAAGCCAAGGTTCGCCTGAATTCTATACATATGTGGCAGAAACTTCGCTCAGCAGTGATCAGGTGCCATCACTGAAATCATTGACTTTTCCGGACCCGGCAGGAAGAGGCAGCTTGAGTGAAGCCAGCGATATAACAGTTTCATATCAGAATGAAACGGTTCAGCTCCTCTTCAGCGCGGGCGGCTTCACGGAAACAAAATACCGGAAAAACCAGGCATTCAACGTCTATTCGGCCACCATCACAGACAGAGGCGAGATTCAGTCTGCACGGAAAAGCAACTCACCCAAAGGTGCTGTTGACCCGCAGTGGCTGAACGAATCAACCGTCATGTGGCTTGAACAAGGAGCTGAACGCAACGAGGTTTTTGTTTCCTCCAGCAATCCATCAATCATTGACAAGGCATCAGGACTTAGACAGGATGACTGGCTGCGTGCTTTGGGAAAGACATTCGGGATGCTGGCAAAGGTTCTGATCACAATCCTGGTTACCACCATCTGGTTTATCTGCCCGGTAGTGTTCATTGTGCTCATGTATGTGATTAAGGGCAGAAAGCTTGATGAAGATAACTCATGGTTCTTTTATGCCGGAATAGCGATTTACATGCTGGCTGTCTTTATTTTCCGCGGGATTGTTTTTATTGATAGAATGCTGGCCAGGGCGCCGGATTATTTAACATTTGCCGGAAGCTCATACATTTTCATCCTTGTTTTCGCCCTGATTGCCTTCATTGCCACACAATCAACGAAAGCGACACGCGACTGGTATGCACCAGCGAGGATCATCTATTTTGCCGGGGCACACATCCTGATGCTCGTAACATTTTTCGGGCCGTACTACTTTTAAAGTGAATGCCGGGGATTATACAAAACCATTTATTATTCCAGCCGGCCGAATGTATGTTATAGTAAATGAACGAATAAAGTCATTTGGAGGAAGCAGACATGATGGATCAACTGAAGACAGCGACGTTTGCAGGAGGCTGCTTCTGGTGTATGGTAAAACCATTCGATCAATGGGATGGGATTCATGGCGTTGTTTCCGGCTATACCGGCGGCCATACAACGAACCCGGCGTATGAAGATGTGAAGAACGGATCAACCGGTCATTATGAAGCGGTGCAAATCACATACGATCCGGCTGTAATGCCGTATGAAGAAATTTTGCAAATCTACTGGCAGCAGATCGACCCGACCGATGATGGCGGCCAGTTTCATGACCGCGGGGACTCATACCGGACGGCTGTTTTTTATCATGATGATGACCAGCGGGAGCTCGCTGAAAAATCAAGGCAGTCGATTGCCGAGAACGGAAACTTTAAGGACCCGATCGTCACAAAAATTTTGCCGGCTGCGGTTTTCTATCCAGCCGAAGACTATCATCAGGATTATTACAAAAAGAACAAAGAACACTATCAAAAAGACCGGGCCGAATCCGGGCGTGATGAATTCATAAAGAATGTATGGGGGAAGAAGGTGTAAAGCCTCCTCTCCCTCTTTTTATGGGGATTCTTCTGTTGATATTGCTTCTCTTGTGCCGATACTTTTTTTCTTCTGTCGATATTTTCTCTCATCTGTAGATAAACTCTTTCTTCCGTCGATATCACCCCGTTTCTGCAGATATCACCGTTCTTCTGTAGATATCCCCTCCCTTCTGCAGATTCTTTTTGTCCTCCACTGATACCTCCAGCCACCTATCGTCTTTCTTGTGAATCGTAATACACTGCCATATACTTGAGTCTCAGGTAATTTTTAGTACGGGAGCGAACCAATGACAAACAATCAATCACTGACACCATTAAAAATGCTGTTATTCAGTTTTCATGCGACAAATACAATCATTCTCAGCTATTTGCCGCTTTATCTGGAATATAAGGGCTTGAATGGCACGGAAATTGGGTGGGTGCTGGCAGTCGGTCCTTTAGCCGCCATTGTGGCCCAGCCTTTTTGGGGCTATATGAGCGACAAATATAAAACCGTGAAATACATATTGCTGATTTGTATCATCGGCCTGCTGTTGAGCAGTGTCGTATTTTTCCAAATGAATGGTCTCGTTGCCATTTTGCTGGCCGGTTTCGTATTTTACTTTTTCACCTCGCCGATCGGTGGTCTTGGTGACAGCCTCGGGCAGCGGCGGGCGGATGATTTAAATGTATCGTTTGGAGCCATCCGTACGTGGGGCTCCATCGGGTTTGCAGTTTCATCACTGATAGTCGGCCAGATTCTTACGGAAATTGGCATTGAATATATGATCTGGCCGTATCTGTTTTTCGGCACCATTGCACTGATCGTTGCACTCCGTCTGACCGATGTGAACGTGGAATCGGACCCGGTGCAATTCCGAGATATCAAAAAACTCATTCAAAATAAACCGTACATTCTCTTTCTGTTTTTTATTATGTTCATCACGACTTCACACCGCGCAAGTGACAGTTTTATCGGGTTGTACATTACACAGTTGGGAGGAAATGAGGGCCTGGTTGGTGTTGCATGGTTTGTTGGCGTAGCCAGTGAAGCTCTGGTGTTTGCCTTTGCTGGGAAATGGTTCAGGCGATATCGCACACTTATCTTTGTCATCTTTGCCGGAGCCGTTTACACTATACGCTGGTTTATTTATGCAGCCGTTGACGATCCGATTTATATTATTCTCTTCCAATTCCTGCATGGGATTACATTCGGTGTATTTTACCTGGCAGCCTTGGAATATGTCACTAGGATGATCCCGAAACTGTTGCAGTCGACCGGACACTTGATGTTTTATTCTGTATTCTTTGGCTTCTCCGGCATCATTGGCTCGCTTATCGGCGGGGCGTTAATCGATTCGTACGGCGGTGGTGCATTGTATGCCGTAATGGGCGGTTTCTCTTTAACGGGTACATTGCTATTATTGGCATACCATGCGCTGCCGATCAAGAAAACGTCACGGGGCTAGCACTTGAATAGAATGTTGAATACAAACTCCATAAACTGCGAGGATTGAGAGAATATTCACAAAAAGAATATTAAAATATTAAAGCGGAGCCATCCACAGATGACTCCGCCCTTTTTTACTAGCTCAGGTGAGAGACAAGGTGTCAAACGCTCTTTTCCCTAACTCAAGAATATAAAATACAGGATAAAGATGACAAACAAACCATACATAACCGGATTAATCTCTTTGATGCGCCCTTTCAGGATCATGGTGATCGGATAGAAAATGAATCCGATGGCAATCCCGGTTGCAATGCTGTAGGCGAGCGGCATCGAAACGACCGTCAAAAATGCCGGTACAGCAATCTCAAACTCATCCCAGGCGATGTCTTTCAGGGAAGATGACATCAACACGCCAACAATAATCAAGGCCGGTGCGGTTACTTCTGCCGTCACAACGCTGAGCAGCGGTGAGAAAAATAATGCCAGAATGAAAAACCCTGCTGTCACGACAGACGCAAAACCTGTGCGGCCGCCTGCTCCAACACCTGCTGTTGACTCGATATAAGACGTTGTCGTCGATGTCCCCACAACCGCACCGGCAACCGTAGCAGCCGAATCAGAAAACAGTGCTTTCCCGGCACGCGGCAATTTGTTATCTTTCATTAATCCTGCCTGGTTGGCCACTGCCACAAGCGTCCCTGCTGTATCGAAGAAATCAACGAATAAAAACGTCAAAATAACGACAAGCATTTCAATCGTAAAAATATCACCAAAGTGGATAATTGCTTGGCCGAATGTCGGCGCGACACTTGGTACTTCACCAACAATACCGCCGATACCAGACGGTGTGTCAATCAAACCGGTGATCATCCCGACAATTGCGGTCAGGATCATGCCGTAAAAAATACCGCCTTTAATATTGAGGCTCAATAAAATAACTGAAATCACAACACCAAAAACAGCAAGCAGTACAGCAGGTGATGTCAAATCGCCCAATGCCACAAGTGTCGCATCATCCCCGACTATAATGCCGGCATTCTGAAAACCGATAAAGGCAATGTAAACACCAATCCCGGCGCCGACTGCCATTTTCAGGTTGGAGGGAATCGCATTAATCACTTTTTGGCGCAAGCCGGTCAATGTCAATATAATAAAAATAAGTCCGGATGCCAAAACACCGGCAAGCGCGGTTTCCCAAGGTATCCCAAACCCTAAAATAACCGTGTAGGAGAAGAACGCATTCAGGCCCATTCCGGGAGCCAGGGCAATCGGGTATTTCGCGAGCACCCCCATGATCAAAGTACCGAGAGCGGCTGCGACTGCAGTAGCTGTGAAGACTGCACCTTGATCTATCCGCGTTACCCCTTCAGGCAGTTCCTCAACACCGACTAATGCGAGTGTCGCAGGATTCACAAATAAAATATATGCCATCGCCAAAAACGTTGTCATACCCGCCATGAATTCCTGTCTGTAGTTTGTGCCTAATTCGTCAAAGCGAAAATATTTTTTCATTGTCTTCTCCTCCAAAATTCCCCAAAATAAAGCACTCCTGCCGGGGCAAGAGTGCACACAGAGCAAGGAAAAAGCAATCAGAAGAAACATTAAACTGCTCATCATCATGACTCGTTCCTGCGTAGTCAGACCATTTATGGTGGTCCGGTAGAAACTCTTGGGCCGTATTCCCGAAATTATACGCAACGATTAAATTATACTGTCAGGTTACTATAAAAATTCGATAACGTCAATCAAAACACGAACGTTCGATCAATATATTTTTTTATCATTCGTTATTCCCATTCGATTGTTGCGGGCGGTTTGCTGGTTACATCGTAAACCACGCGGTTAATGTGCTCAACATCATTCACCAGACGTGTTGAAATATGCTCAAGAACATCCCACGGAATGCGCGCCCAGTCGGATGTCATGCCGTCTACTGATGTGACCGCCCTGATGCCGATTGTATAATCATATGTCCGGGCATCACCCATAACACCGACACTGCGGATGTCAGGGAGAACAGTAAAATATTGCCAGATGTCCCGCTCCAGCCCGGCAGCAGCAATTTCTTCACGCAAAATAGCATCTGATTCACGAACAATCGCAAGCTTTTCTTTGGTTACCTCGCCAAGAACACGGATAGCAAGACCTGGTCCAGGAAACGGCTGACGCCAAACTATATTTTGCGGCAGCCCAAGCTGCAGGCCAAGTTCGCGCACTTCATCTTTAAACAGTGTATTCAACGGTTCGATCAGGTCAAATTGCATGTCTTCCGGAAGACCGCCGACATTGTGGTGCGACTTAATTGTCTGGGCAGTGTCCGTACCGCTTTCGATTACATCTGTATAAAGCGTCCCCTGTGCCAGAAAATCAATATCTTTTAACTTGTCAGCCTCATCATCAAAAACGTATATGAATTCATTTCCGATGATTTTCCGCTTCTGTTCCGGATCATCAACTCCTTCTAATTTGGACAAAAACCGGTCAGCGGCATCAATTTTAATGAAATTCATATCAAAGTCTTCCGAAAACGTTTTTGTAACCTCATCCGCTTCATTTTTCCTCAGCAATCCATGATCGACAAAAATGCACGTCAGCTGCTTGCCGATTGCTTTATGGATGAGCGCAGCGACAACCGATGAATCAACGCCGCCGCTAAGAGCACACAGCACTTTCCGGTTACCGACCCGCTTCCGGATATCGTCGACTTCCATCTCGATAAAATTTTCAATCGTCCAATTGCCCTCACAGGCGCACACTTCATAAACGAAGTGCTTCAGCAACTGATGGCCATATTCTGAGTGACGCACTTCCGGATGAAACTGTACACCGTATAGTTGACGGTCCTGATTGCTCATCGCTGCAATCGGTGTCGATGGGCTCGTTGCATCCGTCCGGAATGCATCCGGTGTCTTCAGCACCTTGTCACCATGGCTCATCCAGACAGTTTGCTTCTCAGGCGTATCCCCGAACAATATCGGATTATTATCCAGGTGTATTTCCGCCTTGCCATACCCACGGTTCGATGCTTTGGATACCTCGCCGCTAAAGTGCAGAGCCATCAGCTGCATGCCATAGCAAATACCAAGAATCGGAATCCCCAATTCAAAAATTTCCGGGGCACAGCGAAAACTGTTGTCATCATATACACTGTGCGGACCGCCTGAAAGGATGATGCCTTTTGGATTCATTTGCCTGACCGTATCAGCTGTTATTTTATGTGAGTGCAATTCACTGTAAACACCATGTTCCCTGATACGTCTGGTGATCAGCTGGTTGTACTGGCTGCCAAAGTCCAGTACTAAAATCATTTCATTCTGCTCCATTTGCTTCCGCTCCTAACCAGTGCTTTTTGCACTATTCTGTTATGGAAAAATCCTATCATTGCTTGTGTCGCGCGATTTCATGGGGACCTCGCGCGAAGTTCAGTAAGTGTCGCGCGATTTTCTTACTTTTCGCGCGAAATAATGGTGTTGTCGCGCGAATTTGTTGGTGCCTCGCGCGAATTCAGTGATTGTCACGCGTATCAGAGACAACCTGCGCGAACCGGGGGGGGGCTTCACATTAGAAAACTTGGCTTATCGCCAAGTTTTAATGGCGAAAGCCTAAGTTGCACTCATGAAGTAAGAAAGTATTTATAGTTTCTTAACTGCCAAAAAATAACCTGAATTTCTGCCTGCACACAGTCAAAAGCCGCAGGAAGGCAGAAATCCAGGTTACATATCATGTCAACCTATTGAAATCCGCCTTCATAGTCAGGATATTTACGGTACCCCGGTAGAAACTTTCGATCCATATTATCGAGGATATATGAATGACGTCTATTTATCACTTTTTTAGCACTATTGTCCCGCCTAACGGAAGAAGTGCACCCTAACTGGATGATTTAATTCTACCTAACCAGTGAAACATTGGTCAAGCTATTATTTGCTTCATTAAATATTTCCATGACCGGCTTAATTTAGCGGTATCCTGATTGTTCATCTCATTTTTATACAGGATGCGTTCATAATGGGCCGTTAGGTGATGCATTTCATGTGTGCCGTAGCGAAAGTCAACTCGCTTGGCGTATTCGCGCAATGTCTGGTCCGGTTTTTTGGCCATGCCTTTATGTTGCAGAAGTTCCAGCAGACAATGGAATGCATCCTGGAATGTTTCGGCGTCTCTGCGGCGCATCAGCTTACGGAATAAATATGCCGTCCGCCAGCGGAATCTCGTGCGGTAAATAATCCAGACGATTATCCCGACAGCCGCGGTGCCAATCAGCAGATACCACCAGTTCACTCCAAAATTTGTTGTATTATTATCATTCTGAGCTGCTGCTTCCTCGGCTTCCTCCTCACGCACTTGTTCTTGCTGGCCCTGAGGTGTTTCTTGTTCTTCAGAATCCAATGCATTGTCCTGACTGGTTTCATCTACATTCATATGGAAGTTCCCCAGGTTCGAAAAGCCTTGAGTTGGCTCGAACGGCACCCAGCCTGACCCCGGAAAATAGACTTCTGCCCAGGAATGGGCGTTGGCATTCGTGACTTCGTAAATATCGTAATCATCTGTTGTCTCACCATTTTGGATAACCTCGCCGCTGGTAAACCCTTTTGCCCAGCGTGCCGGGATATCGAGCGATCGCAGCATGATGACCATCGATGTGGAATAATTATCGCAGTAGCCCACTTTTGAATCAAACAGGAATTGATCGACATAATCCTGATCCTCCTCTGGAACAGGAACATTACTGATCTGGTACGTAAATCCGTTCCGTCCAAAATACGATTCAATGGATTGTGCTTTATCGTAACGGTTCTCATCATCTTCCGTAATATCTGCCGCCAGTTCGCCTACCCGATCCGGGAGTGAATCCGGAAGCTGTGTATAACGGTCCATTATGGTTTCAGGGTCTTCACCGGTGCTTGCCTCTCGCAGCTTATCAATTGCAAACGACGGTGATTCATAAGTGATGGTATATTGATCAAGACGCATCCCATCACCGTCAAGCTCTGTCCGGATCTCCCCATACCTGCGATCCAGCTGTAAATCAACTTGCTGTTCTGACTCGACTTCGGATACACCATACGGATAGACAATTTTTTCCATATGACTTTCATTCTGAAAATCAATCATCGTATCAAATTCTTCTGTTTCAACGTTACCCGAAAATGTCTCTAGGCCGATGTCGCCGCCATGCTGCAATTCATAGTTGGGATCGGTTGATTTTTCCCAGCCTTTTCCGGTGTATAGATCTTTCGTCTCTACCCGCCAGTAATGTTCTTCTTTCGCCGCAGCCTGGAAAACCGGCGTATAATCCTGTACGAACGAACCGCCCAACTGACTGTCATTCTCACCGTATCCGACTTTTTGTATGCCTGCACCACTGCCGGGACCGCCGGCATTTTGGGCAGCGCTTTGGATAAATGGAACCGGATCGGGCCACTGCGGGTCAAATTTAGGGGCGGCATATCCAACCAAGGTTGAAAACAGAACTACACTAATGAGGGGCATTGCCCATATGGGAGATTTTTTCAGCCATGCAAAGCGGACCGACTCACGGTCAATCTCTTTATAAAAATTCGACATGCCAAGAGCCACAAATGATACGATAAACGTGCGGACAATGGCAGCATTTGCCTCGTACACAGTGAACGTATCCAATAAACTCAAATAAACAAATGTCAATAAAACGAACACAAACACCTGCTTCATGACAATAAACCAATAGTGAAGCAGATAACTCAGCATCCAAATAAGCAGCAAAAACAACACACTGCGGAACAATGGCGTCAGGTCATACCATTGCTGTGTTATTAAAGCATTCAAATTATAGCCAACTTCCAGCAGCAGTTGCTCAATCCAGGTTCTGCTCAAAACCGGAGCTGCCATATATAGGCTATCGATTATAAATATGAGTCCCAGACCTTTCAGCGGCATTGACAGCCACCATTTCACACCGAGCATCGAAATTAAGAAGCAAAACACGGTGTACAGTATGAATACGGACATATTGGTGACATCACCGACTTGATTGACAGGATACAGCCATTCCAGAAATAGAATGAACGCACAAACATATAAAAGCGAGGTGTATATATAGGTGATTTTTGGTTTCAAACGATATTCACCTCAATCATTTTTTGGGCTAATTCATCTTCGGTTAAAACATTTATCACGAGGCCCTCAGACCGGAGCTGGTGGATCATGTTGTGCTCGTGCCTTGAAATCAGTCCTGAAGCCTGAATCAGTACAACCACCAGATTTTTGGTTCGCTGTCTGACCTGCTTGATTACGTCCTGGAATTCATAGTCTAAATGGGTTGTAACAAAAATCATGTTGGCTCCGGATGTGATTTGCATCATCTCTTCCCTCAATTTTACGGAAAACGGAACCGTTCCGCCGGGCTGAATCCTGGTCAAGTGCCTTCTAATCCAATCTTTTTTACCTGGATCGTGATGCAGCGGAAAATAAGCCGTGTTTTCACCGATTGACAAAAAGCCCGTCCGGGAGGTCTGTTTTTGAACCGTTTCAAGCAGCGACAGCGTCAGTTCAATTCCCGTTTCAAAGGCAAGCTCATTTAGCCCTTCATAATGGCAGGCATCGAGGACGAGCAGTGTATTCGTGCTTTTTTCCTGTTCAAATTCCTTTGTGATGACTGTATTCTTTTTCGCCGTCTGTTTCCAGTCGATCGAGGAAAATTTATCCCCCGGCATATACTCACGGATGCCTGTGGCGACATTCGTATTTTTCAAATGCACTGAATGGGATGAAGCCGATCCTTGATCAAAGCTGTTCATGCTTTCTGTCATCCTCACCGGCCGCTCATTCGGCATGGCGACAATCCGGTCATCCACATGAAAAACATGCTCCTTTGTCACGATCCCGAATACATCGCCGGCACGGACGCGTACTGCCTGCAGCCGGTGTTCGCCGCGTGGTATTTGGTCAATAACATAAGGCAATTCAATTTCGCGTTTAAATCCAGGGAAGATGATTTTTTTAAGCCTGCGGGAGATGTTCAGTTTGTCCGACTGTCCTAAGAAACGGTGTCGCTCACTAAAATCATCGGCTTTCCGAAGTGAATCCGGGAACACCTCTTCACAAATACAATAATACAGCGGATATGGAATGGAACGTTTAATGTGAAGAGTTACCTCAATACAATCGCCTGCTCTGGCGACATAGCGGGAGAGATTTCGTGTCATATGCCAGTTTTTAATGGGATAAAACAATAACCCTAAATGATATAAAAAAATCGGAAGGGTGGCAAAAAATAAAAACCAGCTGACAAACCCACCCTGAAACATCGCAAATGAAAAAAGAAGCAGCAGCAGAAAGATAACGAAACTCAATTTGCCTGCAAATCTGATCGTATCTTTCATGAATTAAATTCCTTTCGAATTGGAATGTGTGTATTTTGGACAATGTGTTCAATAATCGAATGAGTTGTTAAACCGTCATATTTGGCCTCGGTGTTTAAAATAATCCGGTGAGCCATTATGAACGGCGCCAAATACTTTACATCATCCGGCAGAACATAATCTCTGCCATAAATATAAGCATACGCTTTGGCTGCTTTCATCAAGGCAATCGAACCACGCGGACTGACGCCAAGATAAATTGCACTGTCATTCCGTGTTCCGGTTGCAAGTCTGACAATGTATTGCTGCACGCTCCGATCAATATAGACACTCTTGACTTCTTCCTGTACAGCCAGCAATTCGTCTCTGTCCATTACAGCTGAAATCTCCTCAATCGGATGATTTTTGGACGTTCGTTCCAGCATCCTCATCTCCTGTTCAGCTGATGGGTAGCCGAGCTTCATTTTGAGGATAAACCGGTCAAGCTGTGCCTCAGGAAGTGGATAAGTTCCTTCATATTCAATCGGATTTTGGGTCGCCATGACAAAGAAAGGCCGCTTCAGCGGAATCGTTGTCCCGTCAACCGTGACATTCATCTCCTCCATGCCTTCAAGCAGTGCCGACTGTGTCTTTGGTGATGTACGGTTGATCTCATCAGCAAGCACAATATTGCCCAAAATCGGCCCTGAACGAAACTCGAATTCCAGTTCCTTGGGATTATAAATTGATACCCCCGTCACATCAGCAGGCAGCAAATCCGGCGTGAACTGGATACGTCTGAAATCGCAATCCAATGATTTAGCCAATGTTCTGACAAGCATCGTTTTACCGACACCCGGCACATCTTCCAGCAAAACATGACCCTGGGCTAAAAGCGCCACAAGACTGAGTGTTGCTTCTTCCTCCTGACCGATCATGACTTTATTTATATTTGATAGGACTCTCTCAATCTTCTCATTGTAAACCGCAGTATCCTGCATCATCCGGCAAACGCCTCCCCAGCATTTTATTACATTTTTACTATACTAAAAACGGCCTGTGAGCAAAAGAAGAGTTTGAGCGGGACAGAGTGTCGGATCCCATGTCACCCTCTTAACTCTATCAATACTAGAATCTATTATGCATTAAAAACTGCCTTTTTATACGTTCAGCATTGGATTACCTTTCATCCCTATCCAAATATCAGACTGCTCCAGCTGATAGGCTAACTTAAGCAACATATTTTCCTTACCTTTGGACGCCATCACCTGAACTCCCAGCGGAAGCCCTTCTTTTGAAAGATGCACCGGAACAGACATTGCCGGCTGGCCGGTCAGGTTGGCAAGTTGAGTAAATGGTGTGTAGGTGAGACTCGGCAAAAAGATATCCCAAATGATTGCCTGCTGTTCAGCTTTATCTGCTGCCTTCATCTTGCTGCGCCACAATTCCTGGTCCCCGGATGAATGGGACAGTTCACCTACTTTAGGTGCTGTATATGCTGTAGCCGGTGTGATGAAAAAATCATACGTCCGGTGGAATGCTTCCATTTGGGCTGCTGCCATGTCCCACGACGCCAGACTGGCTGAAAAATCCGCTGCGGATACTGATTTCCCCGCCTCATGCAGCAGCCAGGTTTCGATTTCAACGTCGTCAGGAGTGAGTTCTCTGCCCAGCGAATGTTCCAGTTGGGCAGTAACAGCTGAAATTTCGCCGCTGTTCATCATATAGTAATCCTGCATTAACCGGACGCCATTAACATCATGATTTTGCTCCTCGACGGTATGCCCGGCTTTTTCCAGCCAGCGGATCATATTGCCAACTGCTTCACGTGCATCGTCTGAAACAGGTGTACCGACCGGCGATTGTGTTGTATAAGCGATCCTGAGTGGTCCCATAAAAGGCACCGCCATATCCTTTTTGTAAGATCCCGGAAATGCAGGTGTCTGAAACGCTGCTTCAGGCTGAACAACTTGCAGAATATCTAGCAATGCCGCACTGTCCCGTACACTCCGGCTGAGGGCAAAATCAATGGAGGCCCCTTGCCATTGCCGCCCGGCACCGGGGCCGACCGGTGTGCGCCCGCGCGTCGGTTTTAAACCGAACAGCCCGGTGAATGAAGCCGGGATGCGAATCGATCCACCGCCATCACTGGCACCCGCTGCCGGGACCACGCCGGAGGTAACTGCCGCGGCGGCACCTCCGCTGGAACCTCCCGAAGTGTGATTTGTATTCCAAGGGTTCCGCGTCGGTCCATACATTTCTGGCTCGGTAATATTTTTCAGGCCAAATTCCGGTGTATTCGTATGCCCCATAAATAAAAATCCGGCCGAACGTAATTTGCTGACATAGTTGGAGTCCCGACGACTGATATGATCCTTCATCAGTTTTGAAGAAGATGTGATCGGTTCATCTTCAAGTGACTGGGAAAGGTTTTTCAGAAGCATCGGAACACCTGCAAAAGGACGGTCTGCTTCCATATCCATCGCCTCAGCCACCACACAGTCACTGCGGTCATGTACGACGGCATTCAGTGTGGGGTTGACTTGTTCAAGGCGCTGGAAGGCAAGGTTAAGAAATTCCACCGGGGTCATTTCTTTCATTTGTATCAATTCAGCGATATCGGCAGCATCCAGTTGCATGTATGTTTGTAAGTTCATCATTCTCCTCCTGATTATGTACTGCCATTATTGTACCATGTTATCTTTCAATTGCCGATTTTCTGATACATCTTTCACCTTATCTTTTTCCCACGGAGGTTTACCCTGCTTTATGCAATTTTGATTTTCTCTAAGCCTTCATACATCAGACCGTTGAAAGCACGCGCAGACACTCACCTGCAGTGACATCACCGGCCGGAATCTTCTGTCATTTTTCTTTGGTTTCCCTAAAATGTATGATTTATACGGTATAAGACCCCTCATTCCCACCCAAACTAAGGTACAGTCCGGGAATGCATGTCTGTAATCGTGAAAGGAGAAAGCGATAATGTTAAGCGAACAGAGCATGGTATATCATAGTTGTAACAGGGCAGCCTTAATAAACAGCAGTGCCCGGGAGACATAATATGGCTGAACCAAACGATGAAAGAGAGAACGAATGACCAGGAAAAACGGGAAAAACAAAGATAAGCTTGAAGCGTTGCTATGGAGTATTGCCCTGCCCGGATTTGGACAGCTGTTAAATCGCAGATATTTTAAAGGTCTGTTACTTATCGCGCTTGAATTCATTGTGAACATATTCGGAAACTTCAATACCATCATCATTCTAAGTTTTAATGGGGAAATCCAGGAAGCGATCAATCAAACAAACTATGGATGGCTTATGTTTTATCCGTGCCTTTATTTTTTTGCCATGTGGGATGCATACAAAGATGCTGAAGGCGAAAGTAAACCGTACGCCTTTATTCCATTCGTATTTTCTGCTTATTTCGTAACTGTAGGGTTGATCTTTTCACAGTCATTTACATTATTCGACCAGCTGATCGGCCCGATGTGGCTGCCGATGCTGGGCGGTTTACCGATCGGTTTGATCGTTGGCGGGATCATTCGCTGGCTGCTGCTGAAAAAGCTGGAACGAAACGGGAAAACATAGGGATGTTACTTCAACATCGCTAATTTCGAATCTGCAGCGGACGGCCGAATCACTTTCAAAAACTTCTTACCCATTTTATACTGTTTGTACGATATTCATTCAGCTGTAAAATAAATTTACTGGGCGTAGGAGACGTGACATATATGACAACTCCCGGTGATGCCATCCGGTTTGATCATGTTGATTATTCCGTAGGTGGCATACATATTCTGAAAAACATTACAGGATCCATTCCAGAGAGAAAAATTACAACGATAGTCGGCCCTTCCGGTGCTGGAAAAACAACCTTGTTCAAATTGTGCAATGGTCTGCAATCACCTGATTCAGGTGAAATTTTTATCAAAGACAGAGACATCACACGTTATGAACCTGTTGAATTGCGCCGGAATGTCGGAATTGCCCTGCAAAAAGCAACGATGATCAAAGGTACTGTCAAACAAAACATGGGGCTGCCACTAAAATTGCAGGGAAAAGAATTGGAAGAAGACCGTGCCAATGACTTGCTGAAAACGGTCGGTTTGGCTGAAGTATCTTTACAAAAGAAAGCAAAGGACTTATCAGGCGGACAACAGCAAAAACTATCGATCGCCCGCACTCTCGTGAACCGTCCTGATATTTTGCTGCTTGATGAAATCACGTCTTCGCTGGATAGCGTCTCACGGCAGGATATTGAAGAACTCATCGAAAAAATTAACAATCAGTATGGGACAACCATTCTATGGATTACCCACAATCTGCAGCAGGCACTGTCAATTGGTAATTATACCTGGGTCATGATGGACGGGGAACTCATTGAGACCGGTGAGAGCAGTTTTCTGAGAAACCCGCAAAATGATCGGGTAAAACAGTTTGTGCGAGGTGAAATCGAATGAGTTTTCTGACGTTATCGATCTCGCTCTTGTTCGTAATCATACCACTTGTTTTATCCAAAACGCTCAACCTTGGTCTGGAAAAAGATACGTTCATCGCAGCGGTACGATCAATCATTCAGCTGCTTGCTGTCGGGTATGTTCTGCAATTTGTCTTCAATTCCGAAAATATGATTTATATTATACTGATGGTTGTGCTTATGATTGTGGCTGCAACACACAATGCCCAGCGAAAAGGGTCCGCCATCAAGGGAATAATTTGGAAGCTCGTCGTCACATTTATTTTTGTGGAAATTCTGACACAGGCGATTTTGCTCGGGCTGAACATCACACCGGCAACGGCGCAATATATTATCCCTATCAGTGGGATGGTTGTCGGCAATTCTATGGTCCTCGCTATCTTGTTCCTTAACCGGTTTACATCGGAAATTGAGAATCATCAGGATGAAACCGAACTTATTCTGTCACTCGGGGGGACACCAAAACAAGCCATTCATACACAGCTGATTACATCCATTCAGGCAAGCACCATCCCGACAATTGAAAGTCAGAAAACAATAGGACTTGTCCAATTGCCCGGAATGATGAGCGGTCAAATCATTGCTGGCGCCGATCCCGTCCAGGCAGTGCTCTTTCAATTGCTCGTTCTGTTCCTTCTGCTGACGACAGCCGTTGTCACCAGTATCATGCTTGGTTATTTATCCTATCCAACCTTGTTTAATCATCGGATGCAGCTTGTGGGTGGCGCAAATCAGGATCCAGAGTGAGAACATGGGTAAAAAGAGACGGTTTCGGCTCACGATCATATTCGGATTTTCGCGCCGATGTTTCCGATTTCAAGCCCATGTTCCGGCTCTCGCACCCGAATATCACGCCCATGCTAAAGTTTCAGATGAATAGAGAGCCGCTGACCAACGTCAGCGGCTCTCTATTTTTGTAACGTCAGAAAACTTCAGCATTCACTATAAGACGAGGCAAATGCCGAAGTTTTTCCAACCACAATGTTTTTTCGCAAAAGCACTTTTGCTTCTTTCAATCAACTTTTCGACCAAGATTAAGTCGTCAGCTGATCATTCATGTCCCCCGCCCCGGATGACACGGTTATTTTCGCTTTATCCCAATCACACGTCCGGCTTCTTTTGGCTTTTCATCAGGTGAATGATGTGCTGCCAGTTGCTGGATGTTTGCAAAGATTTCTTCGGGAAATTGTGCTGCCCTGCCGGCTGACTGATCAATCCCCATGAGCATTTGTTCACTTGTTGCCGCACGTTTGCCGTTCTCTCCAAATAGCTCATAAAACGCATGCACACGCTTGGGATCATAATCGAGAATTTGCATGTGGACTTCAAATGGTTCGCCGAGTTTCATTTCATCCAAGTAGCAAACATGCGTTTCCATCGTATAAATGGTATACTGACTTCGCTCACGAAAATCTTCGTTAAGTCCGATCAATTTCATGAAGTGATCGACACCCCAGCTGAATGCACGGACATATTCAGCATCATTCATATGACCGTTGTAATCAATCCATTCTTCCGGAACCGTATGCTGAATAATCACTTTTGGTTCACCCATCGGTAATCCCCCTTAACATACTATTATAGTCTGCCTTCGAGATTGGCTCCCGGCCAATACTTTTCCAGCAGTTGCTGCAGTTCGATTAAAAATTGGTCACGCCGTTCTTCAAGTTTTTCCATTTCCACGTCACCGGTTTGTGTTTCACTCCCGGTTACCACCTTATCTGCCAGTTCGTCTGTTAATTCAGGTGCTTCCAGCTTCGTCCATGGCAATTTTAATGCCGGGCCAAATTGTTTCAGCAAATGGCGCATGCCCTGTTTGCCGCCGCCCATGTGCAACGTCATGAATGGTCCCATCAATGCCCAGCGAAGTCCCGGACCATAAATGATCGAGGCATCGACTTCTTCAGTTGTTGCCACACCATCATTAACGATATGCAATGATTCACGCCAAATAGCCTCCATCAGGCGATCAGCAATATGTCCTTCAATCTCATGGCGCACAACAAGCGGCTTCATCTTCAGACCATCATAAAAATCTTTGGCTTTCTCCGTATATGATTCGCCGGTTTTATTGCCGCCGACAACCTCGACAAGCGGCACCAAATAAACCGGATTGAACGGATGCGCAACCATCACGCGTTCAGGGTGATGTTCGCAATCCGCCTGCAGCGTGCTCGGCAATATACCGGATGTGCTCGATGCAATCACCGCTTCTTTTGGAGCATGCTTATCGATATCGGCAATCACACTTCGTTTTAATTCTTCTCGCTCCGGAACATTTTCCTGTACAAAGTCTGCATCTGCCAAGGCTGAGGCCAAATCCGGTTCAAAAAATAGGTTATCCTGCGAAGCGCCTTCTGCCAGCCCCATTTCTTCCATCTTTGGCCACGCTCTTTTCACGGCTTCACGCGTCCGCGTTTCGGCTGCAGAATCTAAATCCGAAGCCGTCACGCGATAGCCGTTTGCTAAAAATCGCGTGATCCATCCGTTTCCGATGACACCTGTCCCAACAACAGTAATGTTGTTAATCGATTCTTTCTGCACTGTCATGTCAGTCTTCCTTTCCATATGGGTTCAAGAGATTTAATTCGTTACGTGCTTCGGCCGGTGTCATGATGTCAGAACCTAGGGTTTGCACAATACCAGCTGCTTTATCAACGAGCTGCTCGTTAGTTGCCAGTTGTCCCTTTTTCAAATACAAGTTATCCTCCAGACCGACGCGGATGTTGCCGCCCTGCAGAACAGACTCTGCAACAACCGGCATCTGCATCCGGCCGATTCCAAAAGCTGCCCATCTGCCGGTTTCCGGAATACGGCTCTTCACATAAGACAGCGTTTCAGCATCAGCTGCCGCTCCCCACGGGATACCAAGACAGAATTGATACAGCGGATCACCGTCAATTAAACCTTCGTTAATCAATTGATTCGCAAAACGCACATGACCTGTGTCAAAACATTCAAGCTCAGGCTTCACACCGCTTTCCTGCACAAGTTTTGCCTGTCTGCGCAGCCAGTCAGTCGGACTGACATACAGCATATTGCCAAAGTTGGTGCTTCCGCAGTCAAGTGTGCACATTTCCGGCAGCAGTTTGCCAACCGGTTCATGGCGTTCTTCAGGCGTCTGGATATCTGTTCCTTCACCGCCTCTGGTCGGGTCATCTTCACTCGGCACCCAGTCACCGCCGCCACCGGACGTGATGTTAATAATCACATCGGTATCCGATTCGCGAATTCGTTCCACCGTTTCCTGAAATAAATTGACATCATGACTCAACCCGCCGGTTTCCGGATCACGCACATGGATATGAGCGATCGTCGCACCTGCTTTAGCAGCTTTAATCGCAGAATCAGCTATCTCTTTCGGCGTTACCGGCACGTGTGGACTTTTGGCCGTTGTATCCCCTGCTCCTGTCACCGCACATGATAGAATTACTTTTTTACTCATCTTTACCGCCTCCTGTTTGTTGTTTAGGTACATGCTTAAAAATTTCTCCGCTTTCGAAAAAGTCGTTTACCCTGCGGATCCAATCATAGTATTCCGTCCATTCGTGAAGTTCAGTCAGCAATTCATTAATTGCCTGTTCATTTTCTTTCGTCAATTCCGGATCCTGCTTTAATTCATCTATTTTTTTCATGAGCCTTTGTTCAAAGTGACGGCTCCGGCTGATTGCCCTTTGCCATGTCGATGTAAACAGCGAAATGAATGTTTCATAATAGTCTTCTTCAACCTGATACAGGTCTTTTCGAACACCTTTTTTAAATACACGTTCGGCAATGTTCATATCAATCATTTCACGAACAATCTGGCTCATCCTGGTCTTGCTCATACCCGTTTCGGCGGCCAGATCATCCAGCGTCATCGGATCCCTGTTCATATAAATAATCCCAAGAACACGGCCAACGCTTGTCGGGGCCCCAAAAGCATTCATATTATCTGTTATTTTTTCAATAAATTGCGTTTTCACATCTTCAATTTTTTCGTTTTGATTTGACATGCCAATCTCCCTTATTTAGAAAATTAACACCTAAATAATTTCTTGATAACTGTTAAGCAATAACTTACTCTCTGAAGTTTTTAATCTTAGGTTGCTTTACCGGGCTGCAGCCTCCTTTCGATCCATCCCAGTGCCAAATCAGCAATAATGGCCATTAATGCTGTAGGAATCGCTCCTGCCAAGATAATGGGTGTTCCATCTGTGGCGTTAGTGCCTGTCACAATTATAGCACCAAGTCCGCCGGCTCCAATAAATGCACCGATGGCCACAATACCAATGCCAATAACAAGTGCTGTCCGCAAGCCAGCCATGATCACACTAACAGCAAGAGGCAGCTCAACCATCCGCAATATCTGAAATCGGGTCATGCCAGAGGCGTACGCCGCTTCAACCACCGTTTTATCAACATCCTTCACCCCAACATACGTATTTTGAGTGATAGGCAAAATGGAATAAAGGATCAATGTCACAACAGCTGTGTTTGTGCCAAGTCCCATAACAATCATAATGACTGCCATAGCGCCGAGAGCCGGGACGGTTTGAATAATGCTCCCTGCTGCGAGTACCCATCCGCTCAATTTACCGTACTTTGCAATTAGGATACCCAGCGGGATCGATATGATTGCTGCAAATAATACGCCGTACACAGCCATCAGGAAATGCCTGTAAAATTCTGTCCAAATATAGCCACTGTTCGCACTCACATAATTGATAAATTCCTGTATCATTTCCACATCAATCCCCTCCTTTTCCGGTATCTTTGAAATAGTTATTTTTCTCCAGGAATTGTTTGGCGACTTTTCGTGGATTGACCCGTTCGACATCAGCCCTATAGTTCAATTCCTGCATTTCCTCTGTGGAAATTTCGTTGCCGAGACGCATTGTAATCTCTTTAATTTCCGGATATTTTTCCAACGTTTCATTATTAATAACAGGTGAAGCATCATATGGCGGGAAGAACTGCTGATCGTCTTCCAGCACTTTCAAATCAAATTCTTTTATCCTTCCATCTGTCGAATAGGCTAGAACAACATCCATATTCCCGGTTGCTGCAGCCTGGTAGACAAGACCAAGATTCATCGGATAAACATCACCAAATTTAAAATAAGTCTCTTGAAATCCTTCGTAACCATCACCTTCACGGTTGACCCAGGCATTATCAACACCGAATCTCAGATCCTCAGCATATGGCTCAAGGTCAGATATCGTTTCAATATTATTCTCTTCAGCAAATTCCTGTGTAACAGCTATGGAATAACTATTCTCAAATCCATAAGTCTCAGCCCAGGTCTGATTGAACCGGTTCTGAAACTCATGTTTTACCGTTTGCAACGCCTTTTCCGGATCCTTAATCGGATCCATGTTAAGAGCACCAGCTATATCTGTCCCCGTATAACGTGTGCTGGATATATCAATATCTCCGCGCTCCATACCTTGATGCTGCACAATTGATGAACCCAGTTTTGTAACAAGATCAGTTTGTGCATCTGTTTCCCGTTCAATCATAATCGACAGCATCTGTGCCATAATTTCAGATTCCGACTGTGTAAGCGAGCCGATTTCAACCGTATTTTGTGACGTACCCGTAAGCCCGGGTAATGAACAGCCAGCAAGCATCACAAGTAAAATCAATATGACACCCGATCTATATAACTTTTTTGTCACCTTGTTCACCTCCAACATTATGACGCTTCATAGGATGTTTTCAATCCATCTGGTGTTAGTTTATTTTCCATCACAGCAAGCGAACGATCCGCAATAACAGCCAATATCGTTGCCGGAATTGTCCCTGCCAATATCAGCGACGGTTTATATAGATTCAATCCATCAAATATGAAATCACCTAGACCGCCGCCGCCGATAAACGCCGCCAGAGCTGCCCAACCAATCAAATACACGGTAGACAGCCGTATACCAGCCATAATAACCGGAAGTGACAATGGCAGTTCCATCTTTAAAATCGACTGCCAATTGCTCATTCCCATGCCTTTGCCTGCTTCAACAACACTATTATCAACGTCCCGAACGCCAATATATGTGTTCCGTAAAATCGGAAGCAGTGAATAGAAAAACAGTGCCAGTATCGCAGGGATCTTTCCAATACCGACTATAGGGATGAAAAAAGCCAAAATCGCCAAACTTGGAATGGTTTGTAAAATACCAATAAATGAAATGAAGCGATCAGCGAATTTCGGTACACGCGAAAGGATAATCCCGAGTGGCACCGCAACAACTACTCCAAGCACGATAGCTGCCAGTGAAATATAAAAGTGTTCCCACGTTTTTATAATCAGGTCATTTCCATGTTCTGCAAAAAATTCCATCATTGCCATGCACCTCCTATTCTGCTGCAGCTACTGTTTCTTCAAGTTCCATACCGTCGCCCCAAATCGTGTCATAAACCAGATTGGCAAGCGTTGCCCGTGTCACAATACCGGCCAGTTTATGTTCTTCATCCACAACGGGGACGTAGGTGACACCGCGGCGAAGGATTTTATGAACGGTATCCCGCAGCAAGCTATCTTTGGAAACCGAAAAGACTTCTGTTTCCATGACTTCATCTACTTGATCAGCTTTTTTATAATTTAGGTGAATCGCCTCAATATCAATAAATCCCTGCAATGTATTATCGGAATCAACTACAAGCAATGAGTCAACACGCCGGTCACGTATTGTTGATATTGCCGATTTCAGCGTTGTGCCGGTTTGTACTGTCACCGGAGATCCTTCCATAATTTGTCCGACAGTCGTTACATCAGGTCTTCCCTGGATAAGACGGTCCTTTCCAAGAAATTCCTCAACAAATTCATTAGCCGGATTCCTTAGAATTTCCTCCGGTGTATCTGCCTGAACGACTTCGCCATCACGCATGATGACGACTTTATCCGCAAGCTTAAGCGCTTCATCCATGTCGTGGGTTACAAAAACAATCGTTTTGTTAAGTTCCTTCTGCAGTTTTTTAAACTCTTCCTGCAGTGAATCTCTTGTGATTGGATCAAGTGCGCCGAAAGGTTCGTCCATCAATATAAGCGGCGGATTGACTGCAAGTGCCCGCAGAACTCCGATGCGCTGCTGCTGTCCGCCACTGAGTTCATGCGGATATTTGTCCAAATATTCTTCAGGCATGTTAACCAGCTTCAGTAATTCACGCGCACGTGCATCTTTCTTCTCTTTTGGCCATTTCAATAGTGTTCCGACAAGAACAATGTTTTCTTTAATGGTCATATGCGGCATCAGCCCGATCTGCTGAATGACATAACCCATCGAACGCCGAAGTTCCACAGCATCCTGTTCCCTAATGTCTTTGTCATCGACCAGAATCGAACCTTCCGTTATGTCAATCAGACGATTTACCATTTTCATTGTCGTTGTTTTCCCGCATCCGCTGGGACCGATAAAACAAACAAATTCGCCTTTTTTTATTTTAAGATTTAAATCATTGACGGCTGTTGTTCCGTCTGAATATTGTTTGGAAACATGTTTAAACTCTAACAATGTTTGCACCTCCATAATTACTTACCGTTTGAACACTTTTTCAAGTATAGAGGAAAGATCCATATAGACAAACAAGCATTTACCGCCATACAATTTCAAAAATCTGTGCAATTTTAATTGTATAAAGTTTAATAAGTTTATATCGTAGAATTCCTGTGGATTCCTTCAGATTTCGACCATGTCTGACAGTTTTTACTTTTTCTCTTTTTTCTATAATCGTAATCAGAGCAAAAAAAGAGGCATGATTAAAGAAAAAATAATTTTTCTCAATCATGCCTCTTTGGTCTGTTTTGTTTCAATTTAAGTTTTAAAGGGGGATTATAATACAAACAATATGACGCTATGCATCTTGTTTTTCGTTCATTACTGCTGCTTGTTTCTTGTCCAGGCGCAGCTCAATCTGAGAGATTTGTTTTGCATCAGACATCAATTCCTGCTTATTTTCTTGTACCAGCTGCTCGAACTTTAGAGGTTTCGCTCTCATCCATAGACACTCCCTAAATCAGTTTCTCTCACTGCATCATACGTCTGATCAATGATCCTGTAGCTTTTGTGACTGACAACAGTATTCATGTAGCCGTGGTTCAACTTTTCATAGCCTTTTATGCCTGATATATCGGCAACAATACTGTTTGTTGTCTTCGATGGCAGAACTTCACCCTGTACTAAAATGCCATTCTGTTCAAACTCGATGATGTCACCAGGTTTGGCCTTGTTTCGATCAGGTTTAAACATTTCGCTCCTCCTTGGATTCTGCTCGGTTTTAGGTTGGACGATAAAACCGTGTTAATCCTTACCCCTATTGAAGGGGGTTATGGTCTACTTTACAGAAGGATTCTGGCACAAATTCGGTGAAAATGTGGCAGAAATGCGTAAATTTTTGTACTGCTCCTCTTCAAGAATGAAGCTTCACTCTACTGATTATTCGGGCGGACGATGACTTCGCTGACCTACTCTGTTATTTTCTGTTGATTACGATTATTAAACTACCCGCCTCAATCGTTCCTGCCGCCAAATCATTCATGCGCGGTTCTAATCTTCATCTTTCTCAAACAACACAAGCAATCCCGGCAACAATGCACCTCTGATCAGGAAGGTATCCAGCAAAATGCCGACTGCCACAATAAAACCAAATACGAACAGCAGCTGAATAGGCTGTGTCATCAGAACACTGAATGTTGCCGCGAGAATTACGCCTGCAGATGAGATGACTCCGCCAGTATTGGCAACAGCCTTTTTCACTGCAATTTTGACTGGATGTTTCTCCCGCTCCTCCATGAAGCGTGATACGAGCATAATATTATAGTCTATTCCAAGTGCCACAAGAAATACGAATGAATAAAGCGGTACACGGTTACTGACAGAGTCAATACCAAACAAAAGATCTGTCAATAATGTGCCCAGTCCAAGAGCTGCCAGAAAGGAGACAAGAATGGTTCCCATCATGTACAACGGCATTTTGATCGATCGTGTTAAGAGGATGAGCATACCGAAAATCAATACGGTTTCCAAGATCACGATAACGATTAAATCCCGGTTGTTCAATGACCGGTCATCAACGGATGTGGCTGTTTCCCCGGCAAAATACAAGTCACCCTGCAAATGAATATTTTCCAGTAAATCATTCGGGTTATTGATCATTTGCTCCAGTGCATCCATTGCTTTAGCGGAATATGGATTCGCTCCAAATGTCATTTGATAGGAAATCACTTTCTGATCATTGGTCATATTCTGCACCCGTACACTTTCGACAAGCGGCTGTTCTGATATATTATCCTCCAGTTCCTGACGCTCCTTTTCTCTGACCGCTTCGTTTGCCTCCAATAAGACGGTCGTCGGCGCCAGATCTCCCGGTTCAAATTTCTTTTCCAAGATTTCGTATCCTTCCCGAGATGGCATATCATCAGGGAATGATTTCATTGTATTGAATTCATAATCCAAATTAAATACATTCGCTGCGGAGCCCAATAAAAAGATTCCAATGATGGCTGCGGAATTGACTGGTCTCCTGGTCACGAACCGGCCAACTTTGCTCCACAGCGAGCTTGTTTTAACTTGTTCATCTCCGACATGCGGTACTTTTGGCCAGAAAGATTTTCGTCCAAATAACATGAACATTGCAGGGACAAGCGTCAATGAAGCGAGTAAGACTACTGCAACGGCGGTTCCAAAGACCGGGGCAAAATTACGATATTCGGCAAAATTGGCAAAAAACAGGACAAACATCGCCGCAAGCACAGTGCCGCCTGAATAAAAGATAGGGACACCCGTTCCTTGCATCGCCAGTTTCATAGCTTCATATTTATTGTCATGCTGCTTTAATTCTTCCCGGTAGCGTGAAAATACAAAGAGTGAATAGTCAATGAGCGCTGCAAACAACAGAATAGTCATAATCGAAAACGACTGCTGTCCGATTTGAAGCCCTGCTTTCCCCATAAGACCGAGTATCTGGTTTACAGCCTCATAGACAAACGCCGCACCCAATAAGGGGATTAAAGCAAGGAAAGGTGAACGGTAAATGACCACCAAAAGCACCAGGATAATCCCAACGGTGGACATGATCAGAACAATATCCGCCCTGGAAAATAACTCAGTAGTGTCAGCACTAATTGCAGCCGGACCGGTAATCTTCATAGTCACATTTTCGTTATCTTGAAGATCATAGATAGTGTCAATTGAAGCTTTCATTTCATCTGATTCCAGGGACGGATCAAGTGTCATTGGAATCATTGCGGTTGTGCCATCGTTGGAAAAGAATCGCGTGGCGCCCTGAGGCGGCAAATCCTCCAGTGGCATAATCCCCGTCACACCATTGACTTTTTCCTGTTTAACGGTTTCCAGAAAACCTGAAATATCTGCTAATCCGGCCTCTCCATTATCAGCCTGGAAAACCATTATACCCGGCACCCCATCATTTTCACCAAAATAGTTATCTATCTTATCCTGTGCTAGCATTGACTGGGCATCGTCCGGGATGGACTCAATGCCGGAAACCTGATATTCTCTGGCACTTGGGGCAAAGACGGCAAGCAACAACGTGCCAAGCAGCCAGATTGCCAGCGTTATCCACATTCCTTTTTTCGTTGTTAAAGGGTCTGTAATTGCCTGCAGTAAACGTTTCATTTATGTAAACTCCTTTTTGAAGCAGGATTAAGCCTACACAAGCGTTATTTTACATCTAACAAAATGACACAAACGGGAGTTACTATCAGTATTTATTATTCTCTTGTGAGTTGTTTTATGCTGATGGATTCCTTAAATCACCAGCCTGATGGCCGGCGGGCCCCAAAGTCCCTAAGCTTAGCCTTATGCCCTATTTTCTGATATTTTGAACCTGTATCTTTCCCGCCTTAACGGGCAGTATGAATCAATCGTGAAATCTTGTTCGGAAATACATAACATGAAGCAAGATCAGAAACACTAAACTAAAAGCGAAAAATGAAGTGCTTGCAGAAAATGGTATTTTAATAAACATAAGCTGCTGAAAAGCAAAAAAAATCATTATGACAACGATACTGATCAGCGTTTTAAGATGTATCTGTTTCATATTTCGAGACGTTTTATATAACCCCGTAAAGGTCACAGCCAGAAGCCAGTATACGATGACGATGAGTGTGAGAATAACCATCGTTTGAAAGTTAACAGGAGTCACCAGGCTTGTGACGGCGCTTGCCAGGAAGAACAGAATGCCGGAGATAGTGTTCAGCATATAGATTTGTTTTGCAGGCAGGTTAACTGGCATTATATTTATCCCCTTTCATTACTCATTCCAAAATAACAATACAATAACCATATTATCAGTTATTAAAAAAAGCAACCACCAGATTCCATGACCTGATGGCATTAAACAAGGTATCTATTTGTATTCCGCAACCATAAGTCTTTCAAAACTGCTTTCCGAATATTCTCAAATACCCAAGGTAATATGACAGTACAAATACTGCAATCAATACCCCGATCATTAGTGCAAAAAACAGCCAGTCGCGCTTATCGACAGTCATATTATGATAATGCGTGCGGTCAGTGTCACCGGTGAATCCCTTCGACTCCATCGCAATGGAGACACGCTCCGCTTTGCGGATACCATTGGCCAGAAGCGGAATTGCATAACGGCGAAATTGATTGATTCTTCCTTTAATTCCGCGCGCCCGGCTGATGCCACGGATACGGTGGGCCTGTCTGAGTATCTGCAGCTCATGCTGGAAGACCGGCAGAAAACGGTAGCCGGCCAGTATGCCATATGTGATTTTCGGCGGCAGCCTGAATTGCTGCATAAAGCTCAGCATTAATTTCGTCGAATCCGTCGTCATGATAAACATTAAAGACAGCGCACCGAAACAAAGGGACCTGAGCCCCACACTCATCCCAGTCTGAAAACTTTCGGCCGTCACCTCCAGCATCCAGAAGCTGAAAATCTCCTCACCGCCGGAAAAGGTTTGATTGGCATAAAGCATGGTCATCCAAGCAAAACCGAGGGCAAAGATAAGAAATGGACTAAAAAACTTCAGCCAGCGCAGAATCGGGATCCCAGTCAACGTAATCGTGACAATCAAAATAAATATAAAATATGATAACGGCGTGAAGACATCATAAGTGAGTCCGAGCAGTATTCCCGGAATCAAGACGGCAACCATCTTAATGGACGGATTAATGGGTGACATCATAAATCTCACCTTCCCACTGCTTTTGATGGAACCTTGATGGAAGCCGCAGCCTGGCTTCATGGAGCAACCTCTCTTTCTTCCACAAAGAATTCGGTGTGCCGGAAAATGCAACTTTGCCCTGTTTCAGAACAACAACACAATCGGCGGCATCTACAATATTCATATCGTGGGTGACAAAAATTATAGCCGTCCCCTTCGCTTTCACTCCCATGACATAATCCATTAATTCGGCTGTTGTGGCAGCGTCCTGTCCGAACGTCGGCTCATCAAACAGCAAAATATCCGGTGCCTCATCAAGCACGGTTGCCACACTTAACCGACGCTTCTGTCCACCGCTTAAAGCAAATGGATTGCTGTGGCGATGCTCTTTCAAATGAAATTGCTCCATCAGCTGGCCAGCGGCACTTTCCATCTTCGCTTCGGCATAGCCGCTCAGTTTCATCCCGAAAGTCAGCTCCTCATAGACAGTATCGGTAATAAATTGATGTTCCGGGTTCTGGAAAACAAAACCCATCCGCTTCCGCAATTCGTTCTCCTGCCATTTTCGCAGTGAGCGGTCAAACATGGAAATGCCCCCTTCGTCCGGTTCCAGGAGCCCCGCCATCAGCTGAAGAAGCGTTGATTTTCCTGCTCCGTTCTCTCCGGCAACGGCAATAAACTCCCCGCCATGGACATCCATGTTCACGTTCTTCAATACGTTTTGTTTTCCACGGGAACAAGACAAATCACGGACAGTAAGAACCTTTTCCTCTGATTGCATGCCCCAATTCCGCTTTCCCCAAAATGCAGTGCTTCTGGAAAATTCGCCAGGCAAAAAAATGCCTTCACGTTCCAGAAGCTGTTTTTGTTCTGAGAATAGGCGATCCGGTGCATCATCAGCCAAAAGCTTCCCGCCCCGGTCGATTACCAATACCCGATCAATCAGCGGGAGCCAGTCTTCAGCCTGATGCTCGATAACCAGAACGGACATCTGCTCTTTCTTTTGAATCTTCTCCACGAGCTTGATAAACTCCATGCTTGATACCGGATCCAGATTCGCCGTCGGTTCATCCAGAATCAGCAATTCCGGCTCAAGCAGAAGTACGGAAGCAAGAGCGATTTTTTGTTTCTGACCACCCGACAGCTCATGGATTTTGTGATGATTAAAACCTTCCATCCCGACAGCTTTCAGCACTGATTCAATCCTCCCGCGAATGCAGGAAGCGGGAACCTTTCTATTTTCCAGAGTAAACGCAAGCTCATCTTCTACCGTAATCATGCAAAACTGACTTTCCGGATCCTGAAAAACGATGCCGATTTCCTGTGTCAGTTCTCCTTTTGCAATCTCCCGGATGTTTTCTCCGAGAAAAAAGATGTCCCCGGAAGACGTCCCTTCCACTGCTTCCGGATACAGACCGTTGAGACAGAGGGCCAGACTGCTCTTCCCGGATCCGCTTGCTCCCATCAAAAGAGTTGCTTCACTTTGGTTCAGTGTAAAATCGAGGCCATCGAACAATGGCTGTTCATCAATTTCCTCATAGGAAAATGAAAAATTGCGCACTTCAATTATCGGCTGCTCTGTTCCCTTAAGCACTTTCATATTTCCGCTTCCTCTGCAATTCTTTTCCTAAAGCATAGCCTCGGAGTACACCGGTTTTCGCTAGCTGATCACTGAGCCATTTGCCGAGAACACCCGAGATCAGAGCAGCACTGATAATCCGTACAATCAGCGTTGAGACGATCAGCCATGGTGCCAGGGCAATCATCCCGGCTGAATACAAATGCCAGGCAAAGCTGATGATGGCGGTGGATATACCGGACATGATAAGAATCCGCAGCCGGTAATCCTGCCATCTTGTCAGGGCAAAGACAAGTTCCGCGCCCGCTCCCTGAATGGCAGCGGAAAGAAGCAGTCCGGGTCCTGCTGGGGAACCAACCAGAATCTCAACGATCCCAGCAATCACTTCCGCAGTAAACGCAACCCCGGGCTTCTGTAGGATGTATGCTGCCATAATCGAGACAATAAACCAGATACCATAAATGACCTCATAGCCAAACGGTGCTAGGCCGAATGGCGCAAGGATATTGCGGATCCCTTCACCGACAAGGAAGAACACCAGATAGATAAGCCCAAAGACAACGCCTAAAATTGACATCAGGATAATTTCCTTTAATTTCCATTGCTTCGTCATTAAAATCCCCCTTAATCATTGTTGGACGGGCTGTTTGCTGAAATGGTAAAAGTCATGGTGACATGGGATACCTTCTCCTGCACACGGTCAAAAGATTGTTGCAGCGCCCTGAAAACATCCTTCACATCGCCGTCCAGTCTCGTCGCATAATGAACAGCACTTACCTCAACATTACGGTGTTTGGACAGATCAATCTGTTCATAGATTGCATCCATATAGTCCTCCCTTCCCATCGGGTAAAGGGAAAATTTACAACCTGCTTTCTGGGATACCGCATTTGATTTTGTTTCATTCAGCGGTATAACCACTTCATCCATATAGGAATCCGCATCCGTATCCCTCGGACAGCCAATGGAAAACGTGCCGCTCATCGCAACATGCTCCCCTGTTTTGGCCGTGTGCAGGAAAAGGGCCTCGGTTACATCAAAAACATGTACCATATCCCCGCGCACACACGTGCTCACGTCATCAGTGTCTTTCCATACCATCGATGTGTCCACCTCTTCCAGTGCCCTCAAAATAATATCGGCGAACTTGTCACTCATCGGAAACAGGGTGAACTGGCACCCTGCGATCCTGCTTGTTCCACACCTGTCATTGCTCATCATTCTTCTCCTCCCTGATATTTAATCCACAAAAAAACTGCACTCCCGAAGGAATGCAGTTTACACATATATCATGATCACGTTGATTAATCATACTGTGAACTGCACTTCCCCACGCTGGTATTATCCAGTTCGGGTTCAAAGGGTCAGATATGATATCCTCTCAGCCGCCGCTTCCGGCAGCCCCCCTAGTGCTTATCGGTTATGCAGTTTTCATGTAGCTTCATGATAAATAATTTTGTGAGTTTTGTAAAGGACTTTTTTAATTTATAGATTACTGGGTTATGCAACTTCTTTACCCGAAGCTGTAATCAGTTTTGCCTGCAGCAACCGGTTCCTTAAGGTTATGCCAATCAAGCTTGCCAGGAAAGCTTTTATCAATCCGACGGCGATAAATGGATATACACCTGCTGCAATAGCCGCATTCCAGTTCAGCTCCATAACAATTTTCAACTGCAGGGTGCCAAAAAGCAGGGTGACAATCATTCCAACAATGTTTGCGATAAGGGCCAGTGGGATTGTGAATTTTGTTTTTTCCAGGATAAGTCCAGTAAAATAGGCTGCTGCAATAAATCCAAATATGTATCCGCCAGAAGGCCCTATCAGCACTTGCGGCCCTCCGCTGAATCCTGCGAACACCGGCAGGCCTATAGCCCCTATCGCAGTATAAACAAGCATTGCTATTGCCCCGTGACGGCTTCCGAGAACAGTTGCTGCAATACCAACAGCCAATGTTTGTCCGCTTATTGGGATGAGCGGCAGCGGGATTTCCATCTGAGCCAGAATTGCTGTGACAGCCGCGAAAATAGAGCAGTTAATAAGTGATCGTAGTTTATTACTTCTTTCAGTCAACATAATCAGCTCCTAATCCTGTATCTTGTTTATTGATAGAATAGGGTGTTCTGCTTTTAATGTCAACCATCAATTACTTAAGGTTAACATTTATTCAATGCTGTTAGCACATCACCTACTTGACACACAGTTGTGTTGTATATAAAATACTCTTAATTTTAAAAGTCTATGCGACTATTACAAAGGAGGCGTCATGAAATGATCTTAACCCCCGGTCAAAAGGAAAGTCTTCTGCCTGTAACAACCAATCACGCACAACTTCAGTCAGCTCTTGTCAGGCATCATGAGATGAAGAAGAAAATTCAGAAGGACAAAAAGGAATATTATGATGAGGAAAAAGATAAAAAGGCACGTGAGCAATACTATCGAAGTATCGATTTTGACGGGAATGCTGATGAGGTCATGCAATCACTTAAGGATCTTATGAAGAAGACGCATACAAACCAAGTGCGATATGAACCTGCTGAATATGTTTATCCATGGGTTGATCTTCGGCCTAACGGGGATCTTATGAACATTTATTCCGGGGAAAATAGGACAGCGGACGTTGTGATTAAAGAAGACTTTAAAGCTTCACTGCAAAGAAAAAATATGATTGATAAACTGGAATCACATGCAGGCTTCAATCAACTTGCCAGGATTGCGGATGAATTTCCGTATAACTGTGAACATGCGGTACCGCAATCGTGGTTTAACGAACGGATGCCAATGCGCGGCGACATTCACCATTTATTTACTTGTGATCCTGGCTGCAATTCACTTCGAAGTAATTATCCCTATCATGATTTTGCTGATTATAACCCACAACGGGCTGGCACCAAACGGGTGGAAGATGCATGCGGCAAAGCAGAAGATGAGCTATTTGAGCCGGAATATGGGAAAGGTGCTGCGGCTCGGGCCATGTTGTATTTTCTGATCAGGTACCCAGATGAAATTGAGCAGTCACATAAAGATAGAATTGATATGGATTTGCTGAAGGAATGGCACCGGCAGTTCCCGCCAGACCATTATGAAATGCATCGTAATCAAGCTATCTATGAAATTCAAGGGAATCGTAATCCGTTCATTGATTATCCCAAAGAAATGATTCACGTTTATAATAGGTTCGATGGCTTCGATATTTAATTTGCCTGCAGCTTGGTTAAGGCAATGGGCAAGACTTCTTAACGGCCTATTTGCCTTAATTCCCCCTGAAGAAAGATTCATCCCCGATCACATGGCACCATTTCAGAAGGTGATGTTTCGAACATAACCGATCTATCGACAGCTTAGCGCCCTATATATGGTACGATAAATATTAGAAAACCTAAGTTGCCCTTATGCAGTAGTAAAGTATCCATACTTGCTTAACTGCTAACAAAGGAGGTCTGTCATGATTACCATTCTTATCGTCGATGATGATTCGCATATTCGTGAGCTGCTGCGTTTTTATTTACATAAGGAGAACTATAAAACAATCGAAGCACAAGATGGAGAAGAAGCACTGAAAAGACTGGAAGAACATCATGTACATCTTGCGCTTGTCGATATTATGATGCCGAATGTGGACGGGTATCATCTGTGCAAAGAGATCCGTAATTACTATGATATCCCTGTCCTGATGATCACGGCCAAGGGAGAAATGAAAGACAAAGAAAAGGCTTTTCTTGCAGGAACAGACGATTATATTACAAAGCCTTTTGAGCCAAAAGAAGTTTTGTTTCGCATCAAAGCTTTACTTCGCAGGTTTCAGATGATAAATGAGGAAATGGCCCGCATTGGAGATACCATCATCAATCGAAAAAGTTATGAGGTACAATCCAGCGGGAAAACGATCATTTTGCCCTTAAAGGAATTTGAATTGCTGGCCCAGCTGGCGAATTATCCGGACCGGACATTTACTCGCGAACAATTAATCAACCTTGTCTGGGGCAATGACTTTGAAGGAAGTGATCGAACCGTGGATGTTCATATTAAACGGCTGCGCGAACGTTTCTCAAAAGATAGCCATGGCTTTTCAATTCAGACTGTAAGAGGGCTGGGGTATAAGCTGGTCGTCAACAAAGAATGAACGAATCGGACCTTAACAGGCAGCTGACCCCGGCTTGTCTTTCCTGGCTTTCTTGAAATACTGAAGTGGGGATCCTGCCCGTAAAGACGGAATAAACATGCTGAGAAAAAAAGCAGATTGGAGGTCACCACATTGCGAACACTTTATGTGCGTATTATTGTCATCACAATGGCAATTATGATTGCAAGTGCAATCATAGCTTTTGCCGTGACAAATATGTACTATCAGGTATACTTAAAACCCGAAAACGATCAAAAAGTGACACAGATCGCAAAAAATATTGAATCCATTTATGAAGGAAACAATAACCAGTCATTACCGGCTTTCTTAACATCGATAGCTGATCTTGGCTACAAGTTTCATTTAGTCAGTCCAAATGGCGAAGCAAAAACACTCGGGGAGCCATTTTCTTCAATGAAAATGGAGCAATCAGACATCCAGGCGGTTCTGAATGGCGACATCTATCACGGCATTGGAAATTACCCCTGGAAGCCATTTGTCACCGGTTATTTCGACAACCATCTTGAGAATACAATCGGAGTGCCCATTGAATTAAATGGATCAACGTATGCCCTGTTTGTTCGCCCTGATTCCATGCAGCAATTTGGTGAAATGCGTATATTCCTTGCAGTGCTTCTCATATTGACCCTGCTGTTCAGTTTCTTAATGGTGTTAATCAGCACCCGATTTGTTGTCAAACCGATTAAAAAGCTGAAAGAGGCGACAAAGAAAATAGCCGCTGGAAATTATCATCTGAAACTGGATGTACGCAGAAACGATGAAATCGGCCGTCTCGCAAATGATTTTAAGAAAATGAGTGACAGTTTGGAACGAACTGAGGAAAAGCGGCAGGAATTTGTCTCAAGTGTCTCCCATGAGATTCAGTCACCTCTAACATCAATTCAAGGGTTTTCCCGGACAATCAGGGACGAAAATCTGACTGAAGAAGAACGCTCACATTATTTGACGATTATCGAAAAAGAAAGCAGACGAATGTCTTTACTCAGCAAACAGCTCCTTACACTCACTACCCTGGACCATGAAAAAGAGATGGAGATGATTCGCTATGACGCGGCAGATCAGTTGAAAGAAGTCATGCTGGCTACCGAATGGCAATGGCAGGAAAAAGACATCGCGATTGAAATGGACCTTTCCCCAACACCTATTACAGGTGATCCGAATTTACTTCAACAGGCTTGGATGAACTTAACTGAAAATGCTATTCACTACACAGAGGCCGGCGGAACGATCACAATTCATGCCTTCCGTGATAAAACAGGGGCACAGATCGTAGTGGAAGATACGGGAATAGGCATTGCCAAAAAAGATCTCCCCCTGCTGTTTGACCGATTTTATAAAGTGGATAAAGCCAGAAGCAGAACGAGAAACAGTACCGGGCTGGGCCTGTCTATCGCGAAAAAAATAATTGAGCTCCATCGCGGAACAATTATGGTGGATAGTGAACCTGGAAAAGGTTCCACATTCACAGTCAGCATTCCAAATGAGTAATCTTTTGTTCATTCTCTGTTCATATTCCAAACGTATACTCAATGTATAGATAGAACAGGAGTGATCAGAATGTTTCTTGCAATACGGGAACTCATTTATGCGAAGTTCCGATACGTATTAATCAGTCTTATTATGGTGCTGATAGCTTTGCTGATCTTTATCATATCGGGATTAGCTCAAGGCCTCTCAGCAGATAATGCATCAGCCATACAGAATTTACAGGCAGATTACGTCGTGATTGATTCAGACGCAGAACTGGATATGACAAAGTCCTCTATCCCGACGGACGTAAAGCATGAGGCGACCGAAATAGATGGCGTGGACGACGTCGCCCCACTGTCGATCAGAATGATGAATGCATCTGTAAATGGTACGGAACAGAGTAAGGATATAGCCTTTTTTGTTACCGAAGCGGATGGAATGCTGATACCTTCTGTCAATGAAGGTGAGACAGTTAAACGTGACCATGACATCATAGTCGATGCTTCCCTGAAAAGAGAGGGAGTGAAAATTGGTGATACACTTGAATTTGGTGAAGACAGTGCCTATACGGTTACGGGTTTTACCGACAATCAGCGCTATAGCCATACACCGGTCGTATATGCCGATGGTGGTGAATCAAGAAAAGTAAATGTCATCGCCCTGAAAGCAGATGAAGCGAATATCGATAAAATCAAACATGAATTAGACGGCGCCTATGACGTGGTGACCACGGAGAAGGCACTGCAGGGGATTCCGAGCTATTCTCAGGAACAGGCATCATTGAACTTGATGATCATCTTTATGTTTGTCATCGCGGCATTTGTACTTGCAGCCTTTTTCTATGTGATCACATTGCAGAAACGAGACCAGTTTGGCGTGTTAAAAGCACTTGGTGCAAAAACATCATACCTTATGAAAAATGCAGTCGGTCAGGTAGTGCTTATCACCTTCCTGTGTACGGCCATTGCAGGTGGACTGACTATGGCAACCGCCGCGCTGCTGCCTGAAGACATGCCGTTTCTGCTGACAGCCGGCGAAATGCTGCAGACTTCTATTTTGATTTTAATTGTATCTATTGTTGGTTCGCTCATTTCGCTTTTTCAAATTGTAAAAGTAGACCCGATTGAAGCCATAGAGGGGGCAGGAAAATGACACTGGTAATGGAGAATGTATCAAAGGTGTATAAGGATGGTCCTAAAGAATTTAAAGCGGTGGATCAGGCATCGCTGGAAGTGAAACCGGGCGAATTCATTGCGATAATCGGTCCGTCCGGTTCCGGGAAAAGCACTATGTTGTCGATTGCCGGAGCACTGTTAGCACCGACAAGCGGGAAAGTTTTACTTGACGGGGAAAATGTCGCAGAACTATCAGCCAAAAAGATAACCAGGCAAAGACTCGAGAAGATTGGCTTTGTCTTTCAGGCAGCTAATCTTATACCCTATCTAAAGGTAAAAGATCAGCTTCAGGTTATCAATGTTATCGCAAAAAACAAGGGACAATCCAGAAGCAGCGAATTATTGAAGCATTTTGGCCTGGACCACCGGACAACTAATTATCCAAGTGAACTTTCCGGCGGGGAGCGCCAGCGTGTAGCCATTGCCCGAGCACTAATAAATGATCCGAAACTTATACTTGCAGATGAACCAACCGCGAGCCTGGACTCCAAACGAGGGCGGGAGGTTGTCGAAATGCTTGCTGATGAAATCAAAAACCGCGAAAAGGCGGGTATCATGGTCACTCATGATGAACGTGTTCTGGATGTATGTGACCGGGTCGTTGAAATTCGTGATGGCAAACTGGAAAATAATGATGAACTTAGTGATGACTCTTCCGACATCGCATATAAACCAAGCGAGAAAGCTTATTAAATGACTATCTGCTCTTTTGTTCAGCTGTTACCATTGCTAAGGGGGACTTTCACTTTATTTCCTCCAATGTTTGTTTACAAAGGATAGATTACATGTAAAGCAACCATAATTAGATCTTAAAATGGATGAAACCTGTTTAGATCAATTAACTGATAGAATGGGTGTTAGTTTGAAGTTGTGTAGATTATCTGGAGACAAATCCTATGACACACTGCTTCAAGCTAACAATTTTAAGTTGGGGGAATTCGAATGATTAAACCAAAACATCCAATCAAAACGTATATCGTTTCCACCGCAATAATCACAACTTTGGCATTCACACCTGGATTAAGTGAGAATGTCTCAGCCAAGGCAAACGTCAATTCTTCAGGTACTGGTTCTTCCATTGAGGCATCAGAAAGCACATTATTAAATAATGGAGATCGCGGTGGAGCAGTCAAATCGGTGCAATCCGAACTTGCTTCTCAAGATTATTATACATATAATCTTGATGGAATCTACGGATCTATCACGAAAGAAGCCGTAGAAGATTTTCAGTCCGACCATGGATTGGCAGTAGATGGAATAGCAGGACCTAAGACTAAAGAAGCCCTATCCTCATCTGCAACTGAACCAGAAGTTGAAACCGAAACACAAACTGAAACCATGACTTTAAGTTCAACTTCGGGTGACGCTGCTTCAGATTCTGACTTTGTTGCTACTGCACAGAGCTTAGTAGGAGAATCTTATACATCTGGTGGAGAAACTCCAAGCGAAGGATTCGACAGCAGCGGGTTCATTAACTATGTGTTTGAACAGAATGGCACCGATTTGAGCAGAACCCATGCTCAGATGTGGGCATCGGATGGCGAAAAAGTAGATTCGCCTAGTGTCGGTGACGTTGTATTCTTTGAAGAAACATATACCAGTGGACCATCACACAGTGGTGTTTATATAGGAAACGACAAAATGATCCATGCGGGTACTGAAGCTACTGGTGTTGAAGTTACTGACCTTAACATCGACTACTGGGAAAATCGTTATATAGGTGCTAAATCATTTGATTAATAGTTAAAACGAAGGGCTGTCCTTAAAAGACAGCCCTTCGTTTATTTAGTGTTTATATCTATTTGCTTCATAATGTTAAGCCTCAGCTAAACGGAATTCGATTAACTTGGTGCCACGTTCTGACCAAACCATCAACAATACAATCGATAACAGAATGATCGATATCGTATTTAATATGGGAAAAGGGGTTCCAATTCGTCAACAACCCTCCAACGTTCACTTCGACATCTTTTGTTACAGCCTTTTGGTAGTGATGATTTAATCCTTTTAAAGGATACGCGAGAATATCATCTTTATCATAAAAGTTCAGCCACTTACCATCAATATTCGGGTAATATTTTTGTATAGAAGGGGACGGAACGCTGATAGGGATACCAAAATCGTTAAATCGGAGAGACCACAATGCCAGCGGGCTTCCCATACTGTAAAATAAGGAAAGGGTTTCTCCTTTTTCTAAAGGAGTATGACCGGAGTATCGCTTTGTGCTTTTTCCGATATTCTCTTGCTTCACCTGTAAATCATAAAAATAATTACTGGCTACTACAGAGCCCAGGCTATGACTAATCACACATAAAGGAGCACTTGACCCAGCTTTTGACTGAATGCTGTTCAAACACTGAGCTAGCAGGGAATGGACTTGGTCATAATTATCGTTAGCTCCCGATGATGGCTGATACGCTACAGCATCGGCAAGAAACTCAACGACAAAGCGTCGCAGCAAATGATAGTCCAACTCTGTTCCTTGCTGTACCCTTTCCCATAATTTACTCTCTTCATTTTCAAATATCGAAGACCAAAACACCGATTCGAATACCAGATTTTCTTTTTTAAGCTTTTTACCGAAGCCTTCAGAAATTTTTTTGATCATATCTTCCGCAAAATCTTCTTTTGGTGTTCCAGCACCGTGAAGTATAACGACAGCAATTTTTTGTGCCATATGCCCCTCCCCTTTATGTACAAATTTGCTTTGTTATTAATATACGAACAGACTTATTGATGATACTGCAATTATACCAAAGGATGATTTCTTAAAATAGTTAAAAAAGTCTGATCCCAAAAGACACTTTTAAAGCGGCTTTTGGGATCAGAGCTGCAAATCATTATTAAGGTTTAAGGGCGAAAACTGACATCATGCCACCCTACTTTGATTGGACATAATACTTGGTTGCCGATAATTATAACAGTAAAGAAATAGTCATCGTCGTTTCGGAAGGTTTCGTTTCCACAATTATTTCGCCGTTTCGAATCGATCCTCCAAATATGTAAACATAACTTTCTGTGCAAAAAGGTATACAGAATATGCTTAAAAGCTTAAAATATAAAAGTTGTTATTTTAGAATTAGGAGACTGTATTATAAAATGTTAAAAGCTTATTCTTGGCTGACTTTTTGTGTAATCGTATGGGGAAGTAATTTTGTGTTTGGTAAAATGTTGGTTCAAGATTTCTCCCCAACGTTGTTAACATCACTGAGGCTTTTCTTTATTGTATTATTATTAGTGGGGTTATCGTCCTACAAAAGACATGTAAAACGTTTGAATAAAACAGAGTGGCTGGCGATTTTCGCTTTGGGGATTATTGGTGTATTTATCAATCAATGGTCTTTTTTTGTGGGATTGGAGACAGCGGATCCAACAACTTCTGCCCTGATCCTGGCAACAGCCCCGATTCTAACCGGCTTTCTGGCTGCCGCTTTCCTGAAAGAGAAATTAACGATTCGTATGCTGTTGGGATCAGTTTTCGCGATTACAGGGATTTTTCTCGTTGTAACAAACGGCAGCCTTTCCGCTTTATATATAAACAAAGGACTTTTATGGATTGTTGTAACAATGATAACATTCGCCATCATGATCATAATGACGAGAATGCTTTCCCAGCGAATGGATCCACTTACCATTACCCTTTATTCCAATATCGTAGGATTTATTGTATCGATTCCGTTTGTCTTTGTATTGGACAACCCATTACGAATGGGCGTTACTGTTTTTGATTGGGCTTTACTCATCGGAACTGCCATTACAGTTCATGGTATAGCTACTCTAATTTGGAATACGAATATTAAACAAGTTGATGCTTCCAAGGCTTCCATATTATCCAATTTAGAACCTTTTGTGGCCATGATTACAGGGTTAATTTTACTTTACAAGCCAATTACGAGCGCGGAAATAGCAGGTTCTCTGCTTATAGTGGGAGGCGTCATATTTTCCACCTATCAGCGAAAACGTTATACTGTGTAACAAGGGCTGGTGAGTCACAAAAAATAATGAGCGTGTACCTCAATATTAAAAGATACATGCTCATCGCTTTCTTTAATTAAATACGCGAGTAGCGGAAAAACAAGCCAACGAAGAAATTCGAAGTGCCATTTTTACTGGACTTTTTGAACAACCTCTTTAAATCAATCTTTCTTCTGTTCCTTTACTTTATCATGTAATTTCTTTTCTACCTTTTCCACTTTATCGTTATTTACTTTACGTCTTGGTTTTGGATGGAACCATTCTAAAGAGCCATCACGGATAATACCTTTAAATTCTTCATCCTCAATTCTTAACTTGAATTGATGTGCTTCATGTGATTGATTTTCAAGGAATGGTTTTACCTCCATATCACCCACTTCTTCCAATCCTTCATCCTCACCTAATAGTCGGTGAATCTCTCCCTCAATCCACTCAAGGTGATTTGCATCAACATCTTGTTTGGGATGTGGATTTAACCACTGAATTTCATTGTTATGAAAATTCCCCTTGAACTCTTTGCCATTCAATGAAAAACTAAAACGCTGACGTTCATGCATCCGTTTTTCATAAACTTTTTTCACATCAAAACTATCAACCAAAATAAACACCTCACAAGTCTGTTTTACTTATTGCTTTACCCCAAATCATCATTTACTATGCACTAACATTCATAACTCCTAGCAAATTCATCAAAATTTATCATACGGTCACTTACACGCTGCAGCAAGTGCTGATCGTGACTGATTGCAAGTATACCAATATTACGTTGTTTAACCAATTGCAAAACAGCATGCCATATTTGCGCTTGTGTAATTGCATCAAGCATAGTCGTCATTTCATCAGCTATCAAATATTTTGTTTTCGAACCAAGTGCACGTGCGAGGCAAAACCGTTGCAGTTCACCACCAGAAAGTTCACTTGGATATCGATCTAACCACTCATTTTTAATCCCCAAATCGTTTAGCAATTCACGATCCAATGGACCACCTTCAGATAGTATCTGCCTCATCCGCCACCTCGGATTGACTGCTTTTTCCGGGTGCTGCCAGATTAATTGAACTGGATGAGCATCTGAATGGGAAACTGTATTGCCATCGATCTCCACTGTTCCGGCATCAGGCTTCAAGTATCCCGCAATGATTTGTGCCAACGTTGTTTTCCCCGCACCGCTATAGCCAAACAAACCGACAACTTCACCAGGACTTACGTAAAGATTCAGGTTTTTAAAAAGATAAGGAGCGTCCGAATATCGGTATTTCAGTCCATTCACTTTAAGCTTGCGATGATCCTTTATTACCTCCTTATGACTTGATTCATTTATCGGTACAAATTCATTTTGTGGCAATGCATTCCATAATGCTTTCGTATAGCTTTTCCTTAAGCCTTCCCCTTTGCCGGTAAAATCCTCTGCAATAGCCGTCTCAATAGTTTTACCCTCATTCATGATGACAACCCTGTCTGCCGCTTTTAATGCCGTTTCTATATCATGGGTAATAAACATGACGCCTTTTCCGTCATCCGCCAGCTCTCTGATATATCCGGTCACTTCCTGGAGTGATGTCGGATCCAGTCCTGGTGTTGGCTCATCGGCAATAATTAAATCAGGGTCGCCGATAATTGCTGTTGCTGTCAGAACCCTTCTTGCCATACCACCGGACAGTTCAAATGGATAGTGATTGTCTGCTTCTTCCGGTAAACTTATCTTTTGAAAAATAGCTCGTTGAAGGGTTTTGCTGTCACCATACTGGACAGCTGTTTGTACCTGTTTTCCTGTTTTCATCAACGGATTCAGTGCACTGACTGATTGCGGGATCAGGGAAATCTCCTTGCCCCGGAGTTGCTTCTGTCTATCACCACTTAAAACTTCACCTTTATAGTATAACTTTCCAGCACATAGAGTATTTTCAGGAAGGATCCCTAGTATGGCGTCTGCAAGCAAGCTCTTACCGGACCCGCTTGCTCCGATCACTGCAACAACTTCCCCTTCATGGATCGTCATATTTAATTTGCGAATGACCTGCATACTCTGCTCACGCAATCCTCTTTTATACACACGAAAGGAGAGTGCAAAATCTTCCACTTCCAAGAGGGGGGGGTTTCCTTTTTCTATATTCGTTAAAGTCAATGATCTTACACTCCTTTCTGTCCATGAAAAGGATCAATCCATTTGCGCAAGCTCTGTCCAAGCATATCAAAAAGGGCAACCATCAAGAGTAATGACAGACCCGGGAAAACGGCCAGCCACCACATGCCAATAGATAAGTAACGCATTGATTCTGATAAAATAATACCGATCGCAGGCTGCTCTGAAGGCAAACCGAAACCTAGAAACGTAATGGCCGCTTCATGCAGGATGGCATGTGGAAATAACAGGATAAATCCGATAAAAAGCTGTGGCAAAAGATGCGGCAGTATATGATGTCTGGCAATCCACAGACGTGACTTTCCCAGTTTTCGCGACACACCAACATATTCAGCTGTCTTCACCTGAAGCATTTCGGCCCGAAGCACGCGCGTCAAACTTGGCCAGTGTGTGAGGGCAAGTCCGATTACGACACCTTTAAATCCGCCGCCCATTGCAAAAGAAATCAATAGCAGCAGGACAATATGCGGTACACTGAGAAACAGATCAATCAACCCGGTTACGATCCGGTCGATTGTTTCATTCCATGACGCCAAGAGACTGAATATAAGGGCAATCATGGTACTCGAAAACGCAGCAAGTATACCGACTCCAAAGCTCAATGTTAAGCCCTTAAACGTCCGGGCTAACATGTCCCTTCCCAGCCAATCCGTTCCGAACAAATGGCTGAGCGAGGGCCCTTCATTCATTGCCTCCGGACTGATCCCCAGTTTTTCATCCCCAATCCATAAACCGGAAAGAACCATCCCCAGGAGAAGCAGAAAAGAAATTATAATAGCCGCAATGGTCCGCTGCCTCAAACTCACTTTCAGCATTTGGCGCCCCATCATACTTCACCTCTGCGAATGCGAGGATCAACCGCTCTATATAAAATATCCGCTGCTAAATTGCCGATAAACACAAACACTGTACTGCACAAAACAATCCCGAGTAATAACGGCACATCTCCTCCAAGTCCCGCTTCGACAACAGCCTGTCCAAGTCCAGGATAGGAAAATACCTGTTCAGCCAGAACCGCCCCACCAAACAGTTCACCAAATGAAGCAAAATGTACAGAGATGGCAGGGAGGGAGATATTGCGCAATCCATGACGCCAGAGCAGTTTAACCCCGTGTTCACCTTTCGCTTTGGCAAAACGGACATACTCACTATTCATCACATCAACAAGCTTTTGCCTTGTATGCAGTGCAACATTAGCTACTCCCACAATGCTTAAGGTCACTGCAGGCAAAATCAAATGCCTTAAGCGCTCGATAAATGTAACTTCCTCCGCTAAAATTCCAGCCGGGGTCCCGAGTCCAATCGGGAGCCAGCCGAGCCATACTGAAAATAACATTAATAATAATAGCCCCAACCAGAATGCTGGCGTAGATGCAAGGGTAAAACAGTAGCCCTTAATCAGCTTATCAACCCATGTCCCCTCTTTCATTCCGGCAATAATTCCAAGCGTAAAACCAAAAAGGCCTGAGAGTACCCAGGCCACACTCATTAATGCAAGTGATGCGATAAAACGTTCGGCAATCACTCCGGCAACCGGATTGCGATAAATGAGGGATGTGCCCATATCCCCCTGCAACAGATTCTTTCCCCAATGGAAGAATTGCTGAATAGCCGGTTCATTCAATCCCCAATATTCAGCAATATTTTCCCGTTGCTCTGGACTAACCCTTGTCATTTCTGCTCCAATATAAGACTGCACTGGATCAATTGGTGAATTGCTTACTAGAATAAAGGATAGAATGCTGACAGCAATTAGTAATACTGCAAGCTTCATACATTTTCCAAAAAAATAAAAAGCTGTTCGTTTAACCTGCAACATCTACCCCTCTTTCTGTTCCTGTTCTTTCCAACGCCATTGTTGGATAGAATCCGTTATCGGCCAGCCATGACCATGCGGCTGGATTTTCTGATCACCGATCTCAAGGTCTTCATTTATAAAATACAAGTGGCCGAGATTAACAAGCCATGCCCATGGTGCGTCACCTTTTGCAGAAAAACCTGTTTCTCCGTCCCATTGTGCCTTTTGCCAATAACTGTTTGCTTCTTCCTGAGATGTTGCTCTCAGTGCCTGATTCATATATTTGTCTACAACAGGGTTCGAATAATAATTGACATTGTAATAACCAATCCCTCTTGTTTCACTGCTGTATAAATTATACATTTCCAGTGGGTTATAGCTTCCCCATCCCATCATTACGGGGTGGGAATACATTAACCTGTCTAATTCATTCCAGCTTTTCCCTTTCGTTTCTACTTTGATACCGAGCGGCTCCATCATATCCGCAAAAGCGATGGATAAAGATTGACGGATTTGATCACCAGCCGGATAAAGCAGCGTAAACTCCGCTGTAAGTCCATCTTTCTCCCGTACACCATTATCCTTTACTCTCCATCCAGCATCCTTGAGCATGTTCTTCGCTTCTTCCATTCTGCCATCCTCAAACACAGTGTCCGGATTCCACCATGGCAGCTTGTCTGCAACCGAGTATGCAGGTGTGCCGAATCCCTGCAAGACCCCATCAACTAAAGCTTGACGATCGACAGCAATATTGATCGCTTTACGGATCGTTTTATCTGCAGTTACATCATTACCAATCGGAAACCCTTCCCCCGTTTTATCTCCTTCCGGTACAAATGGAAACATGATGCCCCGATTGTCCACACTTTCCAATTCAACAAGATCCATTCCTTGTATATCTTCTTCTGCAAATGATGGCGGCACTGAGGCTATGTCAACTTCACCTGCTTTTGCTGCTGCAAATGCGGCATCTTCTGAGAGGAATAAAAACGTCAACTTCTTGAAGTCTGGTTTTTCTCCATAGTAATACGGATTTGCTGTGACAATCACTTGCTGACCCTTGTCCCACTGCTCCAGCTGAAATGGTCCGGAACCAATCGGATTTTCATTATAATTCTCGTCATAAGCATGTTCCGGAACAATTCCGGTTGAGACCAGCAAATCGATAAAGGTAGATTGAGGCTCTTTTAATGTAAATTGAACGGTATATTCACCAGTTGCCTTAACACTTTCCAGATTACTAAGGTCTATTACAGAACCGCTATTTTTTGCCGTCTCATATGTAAAAACGACATCTTTGGCAGTTAAAGGCTCACCATCAGAAAATTTAGCATCACTTCGAACCTCTACTGTCCACGTCAGACCATCCTCACTTACTTCATAGTTTTCAGCCAGATCATGTTTGATATTAAAATCCTGATCATATTTTAATAAGGTGCTTTGGAAAAGCGGTGAGCCGTAACGCCCCCACCCTGTCGTCGGATCAAATCCGTCCTCTGGTTCTCCGCCGATGGCAAGTACCAGACTATCCTTTTTTTGGCCGGTTTTTTCCTGCCCGGATGTCCCTTCTTCCGTGCAGGCACTTAACAAACCAATGACAGTTATGATCATTATACTTACTATTTTTTTCATATGCGATTTCTCCCAGTCCCATTGTCATTTTAAATCATAACAGAAATAACAATGCCCGACAATACAGGCGTTGTCGGGCTTAAGCGTTAATATTTCCTTAATGAGCTCGGCTTGGCTTGAAACCATTCCTGACTTATTATATGGTGACTCTTTGTAATAATTCGCTCAATTACCTGTGTTGAATTAGCCAATACCCGAATGGTAAAACCTGAAACAGCAAGCTCTGAGATTCCGACCTTAACATCTTCTGATTCCTGTTGAATCATTTCATATATTTGATCAATCAGTCCGGTCTCAACCTTATCACTTATGACAATAAATGATCCTAAGTGTGTGTACCCTTCCATGAAACCTATTCCTCTCATATGCTGTTCCCCCGGATTAAGTTTAATATGGTCGTAAGAAATAAGCTCACCCTCCATATAAAACTCATTGATAAGGCGCAGAGAATCATAACTGAAATCTTCTCTGTCCGGTGACCATCCGGGTGTAAGCACATCTGAGTAAAGAAATGTTGCTCCTTTTGCCAGGTGAACAATGTTCCTTTGCAGGTATCGTGCATCTTTGTATGCAATTAATGGATCAGGAAGATACTCCAGGTAACTATCTTCTTCCAGATAAAATTCAGCCTCCTGGTATGCATGTGTCTTCGGTGTTTTATATATTTTTGTGGCCGATTGTGTCGTTAAAGTAAGTTGGGCCTTTTCACCAAGTGTTACTTTCATTCGGTATGTGTCGCCATCTAAATATCCGCCACCCGGGTTCAGAACATAGTAACTCGGGTGGTTGGATCGATTATGGTAAACGGGACGCATGATTTTAAAAGCACCCTGAAAGTACAGATTTTTCGTGACTGTTTTCCCTTGACGCCTTTCTGCATCAAGTTCAAGAATTCCTGTCCAATCAGGCATCCTGTTCCAAACCTCTTAACAATGCATTATGCTTAATCCAATCGACCACTTCATCTAGACCCGTATTATCTTTTAAATTAGTAAACACATATGGTTTATTTCCGCGGAACACTTTTGTATCAGATTCCATTACATCAAGCTTGGCGCCGACATATGGAGCCAAATCGGTCTTATTGATAACAAATAAATCAGATTTAATCATCCCTTGTCCGCCTTTTCGCGGGATTTTTTCTCCCTGGGCGACGTCAATAATATAAATCGAAAAATCGACCAGCTCCGGACTAAATGTAGCAGCTAAATTATCACCGCCGCTCTCAATAAAAATAAGCTCAACATCCGGATGCTTTTCTTGTAATTCTTCTACCGCTTCAGAATTCATCGACACATCTTCACGAATCGCTGTGTGCGGGCATCCGCCTGTTTCAACACCAATAATCCTGCTCTCTGATAAAATTCCATTTTCGTTTAGTATTTTAGCGTCTTCTTTTGTATAGATATCATTGGTAATAACCCCCATACTGATTTCATCGTTCAGTTCCCGGGTTATTTTTTCCGCCAATTCTGTTTTACCTGCTCCTACAGGTCCACCGATTCCTATCTTGATTGGTTCCATTTATAATTCACATCCTTTAAGGATTATTTTAGGTTGTTTTCGTATTCGTTGTTGCTATCTGCCCCGCAGTCCGAATACACATCGCTTTCCGGGGACGGCTTATCTAGGACATAAAGATTCTCACATTAACCCGCTCATGTTGCATTTGCGATAACTCAATTCCAGGTGAAATTGCCCCGAAATCGAGTTCCTCTAATTGTTCAATCTTGTTGACTGCGGCTTGCAGCTTTGGCTGAAAAGAATAAATGATTTTTTGTCCGGCAGTTTGACCTAATGGAATAGCCCGTACAGCATTTTGTACAAGATTAGCAATGGTTGAATATAAGTAATACAAAATGGTTGTTTGTTTTGAGACATTCAAATAATGCCCGGCCATTGTAAACACAATTGCCGAATGCCCAAATGCTTCTTTTTGACTGATGCGATCCCTATACAATGAAAGCATCGGAGCACCAAAAATAGATTCCGCAATCTTGACCATATGCCTTCCCATCTGCTGGGTGCCTTCCCGTGTTTCCCGTGCAATATTTTGTACCGTCAATAAGCGATCCATTTCCCAGATGACATCAAGATTTTCATCATTCAATGCATCATAAACAATTCTCGCGGCAAGTCCGTCAGCATATACGAGCTGCTCCATCAAATAAATTTCCAGCCATTCGGCAAATGTTTCCCCGTTATACACTTTATCTGCCTGAATATAGCTTTCCAGTCCAAACGAATGACTGAAAGCACCGCTCGGAAAATTGGAATCGCACAGTTGGAACAACGATAACATATTATTATTCATGACTGTGTCCTATATGACGGAAGGCTTGTTTAACCTTTCTGTTTTCCCGTTTAAAGGGAATGTCAAGTTCCTCTAATAATTCTTCCACGAGGTAATCATATTGCACAAGCATTTCATTATCCTCAAACTGGGCCGGGAGGTGACGATTGCCCAGCTGATGAGCAATCGTTCCCATTTCAAACATATTACGCGGCTGAATAATTAATAAATCATCACTCATGACGTCAACCGCAATGATATTCTGATCATCCATATACAATACATCGCCAGATTCTAAATCACGCGGATTTTTAAGGCGGATTCCAAGTTCCCTGCCGTGATCTGTTTCCACACGCTGGATACGTTTCACTAAATCTGCACTCTCCAAATGAACCTTTTCCATATGCCGTTTATTTCGTTCATCCGGATTAATGTCGTTTATGTTCGTTACAACTTCCTCGATAATCATTTCATTCACCTCAAAACAAGAAATAACGCTGACCCATTGGTACCGTATCAACCGGATCACAGGTGATAAGTTCACCATTAATTTTTACCTCATATGTTTGCGGGTCAACATCAATGTCCGGTGTTTCAGAATTAAGTTTCATATCTTTTTTCGTCAGTTGACGGATGCCATTAACCGGCAGAACAATTTTCTCAAGACCTAATTTTTCCTTGATGTTATCATCATAGGAAGCTTGTGACACGAAAGTGAATGAGCTGTTGGTCAATCCCTTGCCGACCGAGCCAAACATTTGGCGATAAATCATCGGTTGCGGCGTTGGAATGGATGCATTCGGATCCCCCATCAATGCACTCACGGCCATACCGTTCTTTAGTGTCATTTCCGGTTTAGCACCAAAGAATTTAGGATCCCAGAGCACAAGATCCGCGGCTTTACCAATTTCAACAGAACCGACATAGTCTGATATACCATGGGCAATAGCCGGGTTAATGGTGTATTTTGCTACATAACGTTTTGCCCGATTATTATCTGCGTATTTGCTGTCACCGTTCATTGTACCGCGTTGTTTTTTCATATTATCTGCGGTCTGCCAGGTTCTCAGAGCAACCTCACCAACACGCCCCATTGCTTGCGCATCTGAACTTGCAACACTAAATACGCCCATATCCTGTAACACATCCTCTGCCGCAATTGTTTCAGAACGAATTCGTGAATCAGCAAAGGCTATGTCTTCCGGGACAGATGGATTCAAATTATGGGCAACCATAACCATGTCAAGATGCTCATCAACTGTGTTCACCGTATATGGCAAGGTTGGATTCGTGGATGCCGGCAATACGTTCTCCATTCCGGCAGATTTAATTAAATCCGGAGCATGCCCCCCGCCTGCACCTTCCGTATGGTACATGTGAATCCCTCTGCCATTGATGGCCCGCATGGTATCTTCATAAAAACCACTTTCATTTAATGTATCCGCATGAAGCGTAATTTGGATATCATATTTATCAGCAACACGTAATGCATGGTCGACGACAGAAGGTGTTGCACCCCAATCTTCGTGAATTTTCAACCCAAGTGCACCGGCCAAAATTTGCTCCGATAAAGGGCCTTCTGCGGCAGCATGACCTTTCCCTGTAAATCCAACATTAATTGGCAGCCCTTCAAATGCAGATAACATTCGTTTTATATGCCAGGGACCGGGTGTTGCCGTTGTTGCCTTTGATCCGGCTCCAGGTCCTGCACCGCCGCCAATTAATGTCGTCGTCCCATTGGTAAGTGCAACATCAACTTGATCCGGATTGATAAAATGAACATGAGTATCAATAGCACCGGCAGTAAGAATCTTTCCCTCCCCTGAGATTACTTCAGTTGAAGCTCCAATAACAATATCTACATTATTCTGCACCAATGGGTTCCCAGCCTTGCCTATTCCGGAAATATTTCCATCACGAATGCCGACATCCGCTTTATAAATGCCGGTATAATCAAGCACAAGCGCATTGGTAATAACTGTATCCGGGACACGTTCATCTTCCTCACGTGTAACCAATGGATGCTGACCCATTCCATCACGAATGACCTTGCCGCCGCCAAATACAACCTCTTCTCCATATGTTGTATAATCTTTTTCAACCTGAATAAATAAATCCGTATCCGCCAAACGAACAGAGTCACCTGTCGTAGGGCCATACATTTGAGCATACTGGTCTCTTGGCATCTTAAAACTCATTATTGATCCCCACCTTTCAGTGATCCATCCACCATATTATTGAAACCATATATTTCCTTCTTTTTGGCAAAGTCTATCAATTCCACTTCTTTTTCATCACCCGGTTCAAAACGTACTGCCGCTCCCGCCGGAACATTCAGCCGTTTACCGTAGGCTTCATCCCGATTAAATTCCAATGAATTATTCGCTTCATAAAAATGATAATGCGAACCAACCTGTATGGGCCTGTCGCCAATATTTATGACATTAACCTTTGAGGCAGACATGCCTTCATTACATACAATCTCGTCATCTTTTAAAATAAACTCACCTGGAATCATCATAATCAAACTCCTTTCTTTTCATCCTGAAAATTATTAGGGCAGTAAATACCTGAGATCAAACCAGGTCTCATCCGGCGGCACTCATTGCCTTGTGTGCCTGCACCTTCGTTTTATCAACGAATCGGATGATGTACGGTCACCAATTTGGTCCCGTCCGGAAAAGTAGCTTCCACTTGAATATCGTCAATCATTTCCGGAATCCCTTCCATGACATCGTCTCGTGTTAATATTTTAGCTCCATATTCCATTAATTCAGCAACTGTTTTACCATCCCTTGCACCTTCCATGACTTCGTATGTAATTAACGCCATAGCTTCGGGATGATTTAATTTCAGACCTCTTTGTTTCCTTCTTTTCGCAAGATCTGCTGCGACGACAATCATAAGCTTGTCCGTTTCACGCGGTGATAATTGCATGCATTAACCCTCCTCAAACGTTTTGATAAAGAAAGTTTTCCCGTTTTTTATAACTTGGAAACGTTTTTCCAAAAACATGCGGAGTTTATTAAAACGTCATTAAAACAGCCGGGAAATCGGGAATATAAGTGATAAAGCCGGCTGATTAAATCTAAAATAGCAGTAATGGCATAATATATCAACTCTCGCATACTTACAGTTGCCTGCTGAATGCAAAAGATGAAATAAATGATGTTACTCCTGATTACTTTTTATCCTCAAATTCTATTTTCGTGCCGTCTTTAAATTTGATTTCTAACTCCAGTTCCTTGTAATTTGACTCCAGGGAGAATGCATCCAATGCTTGTTTAATGGCATCGCTTTTACCAGTCTGCTGGTCGATAGTCAGCTTTTTAACATTTGGATAAATTTTAGTAAACGCTTCTTGACCGTGTATATCAACACCATTCAATTCATCTTCCAGATCTGCCTCAACACCACTGCTTTGTTTTTTTTCCAAGCTTGCTTCGAATTCTTTATCCCCGTTATATTCAACCGATAACTCAAAATCAACATAATCAAGTTCATCCATTTTTGTCTGCATGTCACCAGATGTTTTGTTATTATCTGTTGCCGTATCATTCGTATTGTTATCGTCCTGATCATCAACATCATTGTTATCTTGACCTTCGTTATTCGTAACATCGCTTCCCTGATCAGCACTCGTATCACCATTATTATTTTCGCCGCCGCATGCTGCTAACGTTAAAGCCAGAATGAATATTGCCACTGATAATATAATTCTTCTCATATGTTTGCCTCCTAGTTTTATTAATTTATACAGTAACCTTCCCGTTTTCATCTAAAATTAAAACAAAAAGGTTCCAAGTCAAATATGGGATATTGGGCGCCGGAGTAATCCCCATTTAAAAAGCACCGAGCACATCCTTAATGTAACAATTACGGCTAACAGGAGCACCTGTCGCCCAAAGTGCGTAAATTTCCTCGCAAAAAAATCATCGGCTTACGTCCTGCAAGAACATCCCTTATCATTCCTCCGCCTGATCCAGTCAAGGTTGCTGCAACAAGTATCGCACTTAACGATGCATTGACCTGCACGGCACTTAAAGCCCCTTGAATAGCAAATGACGCCAAACCAATCGCATCAAAAAGAATTCTCCATTTATTCCAATATTGTCCACGGATTCGGTAATAGAAAAACAACAGTAATCACCAAAAAGACGACAACGAATAACTCACTCTGCGTCCAAATGCCGTCGTTTATTCTCTTCGACATGAAAATGCTCCTCCCCAAGCAAACAGACTTTTATTGTTTCATCTGTCTACTTAAGAAGGAGCATATCACAACCAGCGATTTTTTATGAGCATTTTAAGGATCGATTATTGGTCATTACTGCTTGTTATTCACTCTTCGCACTTTCCAACACTTTTCCCTTGAAATCCGGGTTGTTTTCAAGAAATTTCTTCGCTGCTTCTTCGCTCGACATACCCGACTGAATACTGAACATGACATCCTGGTTCTGCTTTTTCGTCCAGTTAAATGCGTCGATTACCTTGTATGCCAGCGGGGAATCTTCTTTAAACCCTTTTCGGGAGACGGCATAAACGTTATCCGGGTCACCGTAACCATTCTTTGGATCCTCCAGCATCTTCAAATCAAATTCATTGAATGTCCAATGCGGTGTCCACAGCGTGACAACGATTGGTTCTTCATTGGCGATGGCAGATTTTAATTCAGAGGCCATTGCCGGACCTGAGCTCGATTGAAGCGTCCATTTTTCATCCAAGCCATAGGACGGTATCACGCTTTGCTTGGTCACCTCCATCATCCCTGCACCAGGACTGATACCGGTAATTTCCCAATCCAATTTTTTACCAATATTGTTTTTATTGTTAGCTAAATCTTCTATCGAATTAATATCTTCCATATAAGATGGCACGGTCAGTGCAAGCTCCACCTTTTCCGTAACCATACTCATCTTATGGAGATCATCTTTATATTCTTCCCAATAACTTTTATGTGTATATGGCAACCATGCTCCGACCGTCGCATCCGATGAGCCGTCGGCAAGCCCTGAATATTCTATCCCGACATCTGTTTCAGAAACCGTTACGTTATATCCGACTTCTTCAAGCAGCTGTTTCACCACATATGTTGCACCGATATTGGAAACATACGTATCTGTTGCCAATGTCACTTGTTTCTTACCAAGCTTTTGCTGACCTTTATTTGCATTTCCTTCGTTGTCTGAACTGTTTTCGTTATTGCTGCATGCTGTCAATGCAGCCAACAACACGAAAATGATACTTATGAAGC
>NZ_DATGTT010000110.1:0-10361 GCF_035301675.1 Lentibacillus sp.
CCTGCAACCAAACGGGCGCCTTCCACTTTTCCTTTTTCAATGTATTCCAGAACGGTTTGCTGCTGTTTTTTTGAAATAAGCGGACCCATATCTGTTTCAGAATCCATTCCTGGACCGAGTTTTACAGCTTTAGCACGCTCAGCTATTTTCTCGACAACTTCATCATAATGGCTGCGATGAACATAGAGGCGCGTGCAGGCACTGCAGTTTTGACCATGATTATACATCGTGCCGTCAAATGAGCCTTCGATCGCTTCTTCAAGATTTGCATCTTCAAAAATAATGCTAGGAGATTTACCACCAAGTTCCAATGTCACACTTTTTATATCATCAGATGCTTTTTGCATGACATTTTGTCCAACAGCTGTAGAACCTGTAAATGCTACCTTCGCAATATCTTTATGCGTAATAATTGCTTCACCGGCTTCACGACCGGCCCCCGGTACAACGTTGACAACACCATCCGGGAATCCGGCTTCCTTGAACAATTGTGCTGCGTAAAGAAGTGACAATGGTGTTTCTGTCGCTGGCTTGATCACCACTGTGCAGCCGACAGCAAGTGCTGAACCAAGCTTCCAGCCGGCCATGGCCAGCGGAAAATTCCATGGGATGATCTGACCGACGACACCAACCGGCTCATGAACAATATAGTTAAAATAATCAGGGGATACATTAACGGTTTTTCCTGTTATTTTTGTCGCCCATCCAGCATAATAGCGGAAATGCTCAATCGTTCCATCAATATCATCCTCAAGTGCCACTTCGTATGGTTTTCCATTATCTAAAGCTTCAAGCTGTGCAAGTTCTTCGCGGTTTTCTTCCAGGAGATCGGCAAATTTATAAATCAAGTGTGACCGCTCAGCTGCCTCCATTTTAGTCCATTCGCCTTCTTCAAATGCTTCTTTGGCCGCTTCCACAGCAACATCAATATCTGTTTCTTGTGCTTCACTTGCCTCTGCGAGAACTTCTTCTGTAGCGGGGTTTAAAACGTCAAATGTTTTTCCATTTTTGGATTGAACATATTCTCCGTTGATATAAAGTCCTTTAACACCTTGTAAGAATTCTTCTACTTTCGGTTTTAAAACAATTTCTTTAGTAGACATAGAAACATAACCTCCTCATAAATTAATTCTTAACAATCTGCAGTTCGCTTAAAATCCCCTGCAATGTTCTATCTTCTTCTGCAGTTAACGGCAGCCTTGGCTTACGTGAAGGTCCTCCAGCCAGTCCTTGTAAATCTAACCCGCGTTTAACAATTTGCACATATTTCCCGGAATCCTCCAAGAAGTTGCAAAGTGGCAGGATTCGGTCATAGATATCCCATGCTTCATCCATATTACCTTCCTTAAAACTGTTAAATAGATCAGTAGCCAGTTCCGGTATGATATTGCCGGCAACAGATACCCAGCCAGTTGCGCCCATTAAAAAGGATTCAAGGACAAGGTCATCGGAACCGCAAAATGGTTTAATATAATCTTTGCCTTGACGGGAGATATCTCTTAGCTTTTGGATTTCTCCACTGGACTCTTTGATGTGGGTAATATTTTCAACATCACGTCCTGCTTTCAGAATCGTCTCAGTCCCAATATTAACTCCTGATGTGAACGGGTTGTTGTAAATCATGATAGGAATATTGGCGGAATCCGCGACTGTTTTAAAATGTTCGTAGATTTCGTGATCTTTTGGATGTGCATAATACGAGTTGATTAGAAGTGCAGCATCTGCCCCGACGGATTCTGCTTTTTCTGTATACGTCACTGCGTCTTGAGTTGTCTCAGCAGCTGTTCCGATGATCAGAGGAACCCGTCCATTTACTTGCTCGGCAGCGACTTCCATAAGCGTATATTTTTCTTCTTTGGTTAAGCTGACAAACTCGCCAGTACTTCCGTTCACGATAAGACCAGCTACATTTAAACTGATATAATGTTCTATATTTTGTTTCACCCCCTCGTAATTCACAGTTTCATCATCATACATGGGTGTAGCAAGCACTGGAAATGCTCCTGCTAGTTCTTTCATTGTAAACTCCTCCTTAGGATAAAAATCAGTTATTTATGAATTAGCAATGTCTTTTGGTTCAGCATCACTATAATTCTCTGTTTTTGTATACCAAATAAATTTATTGGTGAAGCCATATATAAGCGTTATAATGATCGCCAGAAAGTTAAACCAGAGAAATGGCAGGTAAGTCAGCGTTGATACGCCAAGAGTTGTAGCCATGAACACACCGCCATCAGACCATGGAACCATTGGGGTGGTTAACGTTCCGCCGGCTTCGGTATTTCTTGAAAGTAAACGCCGGTCGATATTGAGTCGATCATAGTTTTCCTCTGTTATTTTACTGGCCGTGATAACGGATACATAAGCTGCACCACCGAAAAAGTTTCCAAAGAATCCGGATAGTATTGTTGACAAGGTCGTTTTTCCAGCATTATCTGCCCAGGATAACATGGAATTGCATATGGCTTTCAGGATTCCTGTCTTCTCCATTAAGCCGCCGACACCAAGAGCAAAAAGAATCAATACAATGACACTGAGCATAAATTCAATCCCGCCACGATTCAGGAGATTGTCAATGAAATCAACGCCGGAATCGATACTGTTTCCGGAATACAAGATATTAATACTTTTCAAAACCGACATACCCTGAAATGAAAATGCCCATATGGACCCTAGCAAAGCACCAAATAATATAACTGGTATGGAGGGCATCTTTAATGCTAGTAACAGTATGACAACAACTGCAGGAATAATCATATACCATGAAATGTTAAAATAATCATTTAATGCAGTCATTGTAGATTCTGCTTGACTTAGATCTCCATTTCCGCTATGAAAGAAAAATCCCATACCCAAAAACAGTAATGCCGCAATCACAAATGCCGGTGCACTGACGTATAACATCGATTTAATGTGGCGAATGACATTAACTTTTGATAACGATGCAGTCATGACTGTCGTGTCTGAAAGTGGCGATAGCTTATCACCAACGTAGCAACCTGAAATAACCGCACCTGCTACTAAGGCAACTGGAAAGTCGAAACTTGCACCGATCCCCATCATGGCAATTCCTGCAGTTCCAGCTGAACCAAAAGAAGTTCCGGTTGCCAATGACGTTATGGCGCAAATGAAAAAAGCTGCCATTAAGAAGATGCTGGGATCAATAATGGAAAGTCCATAATAAATAATCCCCGGAACAATCCCCCCGGAAATCCATGTTCCAATTAACGCACCAACTGAGATCAGTATTAAAACAGCCTCCAGACCATCATAAATTCCTTTCAAAATACCATCCTGCAGTTCCTTGTAAGAATAGCCAATCTTAAGTCCGACTAAAATGATTACGAACCAGGTGGCCAGCAGTGCTAATTGAATCGGTATTCCAAACTGGACAATCGAGACAAACATAATGACGACAAAGGAAATCAAGACAAACAGTACTTCTCCTAAAGTGGGTAATCTTTTTTCGACACTCATTTTCTCACTCTCCTTCGTTAAAATTTGGCAGATGCCATTTGTCATCGAAATCAATCTAAGTGATGAATCTATCCCTCCTTATCATTTACTTCAGTAAAAATCCATCCTGAAGCGGATCTTTCTGATCATATATAAACTGATGTACACCTGTAACAAATCCTCTAGTCTCCATCGAAAATCGGTTGTCAGCTCCAGTAATTAATGATGCCGTCAGTGAACTGCCAAATATGCTATGATTCGTTAACGTTGTTATATCGCATTTTTCATGCAGGTTGGATGTGAAAATAGCAAACGTACTATCTGGTCCTGGAGACCGGAGGATGCTTCCATCTTTTTTAAAGGTGATTGAACGAACTTCCATATGGCTCTGAAGACGAACAGGCTCAGTTATAATAAGGCCGTCAAATTCAAGGGTATTCTCCATCTCCAAAACAGTTTGCCGTCCCCATTTTGAAATCGCAGACAGATTTTCCATGGCAATACGCGGAATAGACTTTGGCAAGCTGTAAACCAGGTAGTTCCGTGCATTGTCAATTTGCACATTCTTATAGGTTTCATTTGTTTCAATAACTCTGCATGTATTACTTTCAAAGCGCGTTACAGCGACTTCCTGTTGTTCATAAGCAGCATGAATGGAGTACACACCGTAAATGGTTTCAACTTCATAATGATTACTTTCTTTTTTGGCAAGATTGCCGGTTTCAAGCAATGCAGTCACTGTCGCAACCAAGCCACTATACGTGAATGATGGGTCGTTGTCATGATTAATAAAAAGACACGCGTAATCTGCTGTTTTGGATGGGAGCACAATACATCCATTCATTCCTTGATATCCTCTGGGTTCATTCAGAAGCAATTTTTTTGTACGGTTAAAACGTTGTTCTATCAGTTCTTGATTAAGATCCATAATATTTGCATCCAATGACATGGGGGAGTTGATAATAATACGAAAGGGTTCGCCTGCTACATGTGTATCAATAGTTGAGAATAACTTTTCAACATTCATCTGATCGCCTCCTTTTTAATGCCCTTCCATCGGTGGAATGAGTAAGTATCCTTCCGCCAATGGGTCTTTTTTGTTATAGAAGAAACGATGCATCCCCATAATCCATGCAGATCCGGTGACTTCCGGGATAACGGCTTCATAATCATTGATGGCAGTGGTTTCAATAATTTTTGCTTTAAAAAGTGTACCGACAATACTTTCATAAACAAACGGTTCATTTTTTTGGATTTCATTTTTGATAAACATCGTCGCAAGTTTGGCCGAAGTGCCTGTTCCGCATGGAGAACGATCAATTCCGCCCGGTGGTACCACAACTGTATTTTTTAAATCGGCTTCTGGATGAGTCGGTTCCGTATAAAATTCAATATGCGTTAATCCGTTAATAAAAGGCTGTTCGGGGTGTACTATTTCTATTTCACGATTAATCGCATTTCGTATTGTAATCGCCTTATCGATAATTGTTGATGCGTTAGCGGTTGTCAGGTCCAACCCTATTTTTCGTGCATCAATAATCCCGTAAAAGTTGCCGCCGTATGCAATCTCACATTGAACAGAACCGATGGATTCGATGTCCAACTCCACGGTTTTTAGAAGGAATGATGGGACATTGGCGAACGTAACGTCCTTTGCTTCACCGTTTTCTACCCTGACTTTTGTTTTGACCAGACCGGCAGGGGTATCCAGATTAATGATGGTATATGGCTCATTCGTCTCAATAAGGCCTGCCTCTACAAGTGCAGTACAAAAGCCAATCGTGTCGTGTCCGCACATCGGCAGATATCCTCCGGTCTCGATATAGATAACACCAATATCGGCCTCCGGATGACATGGCTTCACCATTAATGCGCCTGACATCACATCATGCCCGCGTGGTTCGTTCATTAAAAACTTCCGAATCCAATCATAATGTTCTTTCATGTATAACATCTTGTCGGACATCGTATCACCCTTTAACTCGGGCAGCCCGCTTAGGACGGTTCTGGTTGGATTGCCGCCGGTATGTGTATCTATCGTGGTGAATAGACGGTTAAGATTCATGTGTGTATCAGCCTTTCTGCAAAGCGGTTATAGCGTAATTGTTCAATTGGTATGGATAATTCTTTTTCCGATATCATTTCCTCTATTACTTTTCCGGTGATGGCAGCTAGACTAATGCCGTCCCCTTCATGGCCTGCAGCTACATAAAATCCGGGCACTTCATCAACATGCGAGACAATTGGAAGATGATCTTCTGTCCATGGTCTCAGTCCGGCATAGGTTCGAATCATTGACATATCTGCCATGCCCGGATAGAAGCGAACGGCTCTTTTGGCAATATATTTAATAACTTCCTGATTGACTTTCGTATCGAATCCAGTAAATTCCCGGCTGCTTCCAATCAGAAAATTTTGGCTCTCGGTTGGTTCGAATACTAGGGCTACACCATATTTGTCCGTCATGTCATCAACGACGCGTTCACCACCGAATTTTGATATCAAATAGCCAAATTCCATGACTTTTCGCAGTCCGACCGGTTGTTCCCTGGAGGCTACGATGAGTTGGCCTTTTCTCGGTTTGATCGGAATATCCATACCAAGCATTTCACCAATTTCGGGAGCCCACACACCGCAGGCATTGACAACTTTATTGGCAGTGAACGTTCCATTTGTCGTTTCTATCACAAATTGATCAGACGTATCTTTTATAACATTTTGGACTTCGGTATAAGTATGGATTTTGGTTCCATGTTTCGCTGCACTATGAAACATGGAATATGTCAGCATATATGGATTCACGGTGGAGTCCGTTGCACATTCCAATCCGCCGTATAAGTCGTCTGCGAAAAACTTGGATTCATTTCGTAAATCCTCACGATCCAGCATTCGAAAGTCCAGACCGGCATTTTGCTGCTGCCGGACCCATTTTTGGGCAGCGTTCATTTCATTATCATTTTCACAGACAAGAATACTGCCCGGATTGCGGTATTCGAAATCAATCTCTAACTCAGTATGCAGTTCATGTACCAGCTGCTGGCTTTTAAGTGACATTTGGCTGTCGAATCCCGGATCTTTATCAATGGCCAGAATGTTTCCATCACACCGAGATGATGTCCCGCTTGCCAGTTCATTTTTTTCCAGAACGGTAACGTCTAATCCAGCTCTGGAACAATAATAAGAAATTGCTGCCCCCATAATACCACCGCCGATGACAACAATATCCCGATGTTGCATGTTCATGACTGATAGCCTCCTTTTTAAGCGGTTTCACTAATTAATAAGCAAATTTTATGCCAACAAAAAAGACTGTTCAACTCAAGATAATGTTGCAGATAATGAATGTTTGTGTAAAAATAATTTAAAAGTGTAAAAAAATCTATACAGTTTAAGGAGGTATCATAATGTTTTTTCCAAACTTTATAGATATCGAAAAGATGATAAATAAAGAATTTGTCTTGTTACATGACAAAAGGTTATCGGAAGGTGATTTGGAAACTGTTGTGGAAAAGGAATATCCGAAACGTGTATTTCTCCAAACTAACCAAAACATCTCATTACTGAGTCGATTAAGAGAAGATGAAGGAATACGGTGTTTGCCATGTAAAAATGTTTCAAATTCTGCGGAGATACCTCATGTACTGGAAGAACTGGAAGATTATTCGTGCATTATTGTAAGCAATAACAATAGACAACCTATTGGATACCTAACCTCGCAGGAATTATCCAAAAATCTGTATACGTCCTATCAATATTTACACACTTATATTGAAACGATTTTGGACACAATTGATGAATCCTGTACCGTTATTGACCGTGATAAAAAAGTTCTGGTTTGGACAAAAGGGGCAGAACGGATTTTTTCCATTAAAAAGGAAGATATAATTGGAAAGCCGATAACAGATTTTTTTAATCCGGATCGTTTGGAACTTTTAAATACCCTAAAGGACGGGTCATCAGTTTATCACAGCCAGCATAAGGCTCGTGATAATCAAGTCGTGTTAATTAATTCAAATCCGATTTATTGTGATGAAGATATGATTGGTGCAGTGGTATCTGAGACGGATATAACAAGTCAAATCAAATTGAATAAAGAGTTGTACAATACTACTGAACGTTTGTTTAATTTAGAAAAAGAAGTGAATAAGTTAACATCGACCAACAATCCATTCATTAAAATACGGGGTAACAGTAAGCTGTTGCGCAGCACAATTAATAAGTTTGAAAAAGCTGCATCCACTAATGCCAATATCCTGATATACGGTGAAAGCGGGGTTGGGAAAGAATTATTTGCAAAAGCAGTTCATTCCATACGGGAGAAGGAAAAGGCACCGTTTGTAGCCATTAACTGCGGTGCCATCCCGGAACCATTATTTGAGAGTGAAATTTTCGGTTATGAGAAAGGTGCTTTTTCCGGTGCTGATAACAAAGGAAAGAAAGGGCAGGTGGAACTCGCAAAAAACGGCACATTGCTTCTGGATGAAATTGGGGAAATGCCACTGGATATGCAAGTGAAAATGTTGCGGCTACTGCAGGAAAATAAGTTTTATTCCGTTGGTGGCACAAAGGAAAAAGAAGGTGACTTCCGGGTCATTGCAGCAACGAATCAGGATTTACAGTCATTGGTCAAAGAGGGGAAATTCAGGGAGGATTTGTATTATCGATTGAATGTCGTCAGTATAGAAGTGCCGCCACTACGGGAGCGTTCCGAAGATATTATAGAATTAACGCATTATTATCTGCATGAGGTTTCCATTAAGTACAATAAGCCGATTCATGGTATTTCACAAAAAGTTATGCAGACCATGCTCCAGTATGAGTGGCCGGGCAATATTCGAGAATTAAAAAATGTAGTGGAGCGACTTGTTGTATTCTCGGAAAACGGTGAAATAAAACTGGATGATTTACCGTTTGAGACAGATTCAGCAAAACGAATGAATGGTGATAACAGTATATCGACAATCCATGAAAATAACGGTCGATCCCTAAACGAAAGGCTCCAGGAGGTCGAAAGGGATTTGATTTTAAAAGAATTGGAAAAAGTGGATGGAAATAAAGCGGTTTGTGCCGAAAATCTTCATATAACAAGAGCAACGCTTTATAACCGATTAAAAAAACTGGGAATAAATTAAAACCTGCGCTGAAGCTAGTGCCATGAAATGATATGTATTTCATTTTTTGGCACTATTTTTGCATGTGAAAAATAGAGAGAAAAAAGGAGTGGTGAAATTGGCTGACAAAGATACAATCATTTGCAGATGTGAGGAAGTAACGTATGGGGATTTAATAGACACCGCTTCCAAATATAATTGTTCTGCAAGGGAATTAAAACTCCGGACCAGAGCATCGATGGGATATTGTGGCGGCAGAACATGCCGGAATATCGTCGATAAGGCGGTTTCTGATGTTAAGGATAAAAAACGGGAGCAGGTATCATTGAAATATCAGCCACCGGTAAGACCTATACATTTTGGGAACTTAGGGAGGGAGGAATAGTGAGTGAACGTATTTTTGATCACCCAGTTCTCGGGGCTTTAAAAGAAAATGAATGTGTTAAATTTTCTTTTAATGATAAAGAGCATAAAGGGCTAAAAGGTGAATCACTTGCTGCGGCACTTCTGGCGAACGGGATAAGAACCTTGCGTCATCATGAGGAAAGCGGAACACCTCGAGGTATCTATTGCAATATAGGACATTGTTTTGAATGTCGAGTGACGGTTAACGGAAGACCAGGCGTGCGAGCATGTTTAACACCTCTTGAAGAAGGAATGGTTGTGGAAAGTGGCGGGAAACTTCCGACTCCTATAAAAGATTGGAGGAATCAGCATGAATAATGTCATTATCATCGGGGCCGGACCCGCAGGTTTATCCGCGGCAATCACATGTGCAAAAAATGGATTGAAACCATTGGTAATTGATGAATACCTGAAACCAGGAGGAAGGCTGTTGGGACAATTGTATCAAGAGCCAAATGGTTTCTGGTGGAATGGCATTAAGGAATCTGAAAGTTTATATCAAGAGGCAGTTGAATTAGATGTGCAAATACAGTTAAATACGTCTGTACACAATTTAGAAAAAGAAAATGATTATTGGATTATATATACAGAAGTGGAAACGCTTTATTCCAAACATTTATTGTTGGCAACGGGAGCAGCTGAATCACCAATTCCGGTACCGGGCTGGACACTTCCAGGTGTAATGTCTGTTGGAGCAGCCCAGGTAATGACTAATGTTCATCGCATCAAACCCGGAGAGCGTGGGGTTATTATTGGTGTGAATGTTCTATCAGCAGCAATTGCTATGGAATTGCAACTTGCCGGAGTGGAAGTTGCCAGTCTTACATTGCCGAAAATGAATAAGGCAACACAAGATGAAGCGCAGCCATCGGAAGTTTTGGACTCTCTGCTCCATGTTTCTCATATGGCACCATCAAAGATTATCCGTTACGGCAGCAAATTAATGAAAAATGATTTTATGAAAAAAATAGGTGTATCGTTTTATCCGAAGCAAGGCTTTAAAATGTGGGATATTCCGATCCAGCTTCGTAAAGCAGTCATTGAGATATGTGGCGAAGAAGCTGTAACCGGTGTTAAAACCGCAACAATAGATACAAATGGTGAAATTGTAAAAGGCAGTGAGGAGCATATTGAGTGTGATTATGTATGTATTGCCGGTGGTTTGTACCCATTAACTGAGCTGGCTGCAGTTGCTGGATGCCCGTTTTATTTAGTGGAGGAATTAGGCGGTTATGTTCCGTTGCATAATGAACACATGGAAACCCCTTTGGGAGGCTTGTATGTTGCGGGAAATATTACAGGGATTGAAGGTGCCAAAGTTGCTATCAAACAAGGCGTTACAGCGGGCTTGTCCATTGCCGCAAATGCAGGCGTAAAAGGGTTGACACA
>NZ_DATGTT010000111.1:0-24979 GCF_035301675.1 Lentibacillus sp.
ACCCGGCTGAAAAAGCTCGGGATTGAAGATGAGGAAGCTTGGAAGGTTGCGAATACCAGGAAAGGTTACTGGAGGGTTTCGCTAAGCGAAACCTTGCACAAGGCAATTAAAAATAAAACGCTTGTGAAGTGGGGTCTTAAAAACCTGAACCATTTATACAAGCGTGCGTACTTAAACTATTGAACCGCCGTATACGGAACCGTACGTACGGTGGTGTGAGAGGACGACTAACCAAATAATGGTTAGTCTCCTACTCGATTTAATATGGGTTGGAGTCTTTTCCTTTTTCAACGGCCTTATCCGGTGCTTTTTCCGCATCTTTGTTACCAAGTGGATTTCTGCTTGAACTGTCACGATCTTTCATCTTTCTGGCTGCCTCTTCCATTCCTTCACGCAGACGGCGTCCGTATTCCTTATCTGCCTCGTCGGCAAGTGCCATCATTTTATCCTGGATTTCCCTGGTACATTCAGAAAGATCGCCGACGAGATTCGAAATTAACTCATCCTTTTCCCAGTCGTCAAACCAGCGGAAGGTTTCGCCGGCCTGTTTGGTATTGTCGTTCCGCTCAATTGACTCCCGCACAAGATTCCCTTCGACTTTCGGGGTGTGCTCTTTGCCGATTTGCTCCGCTTCTTTATAGTTTCCTAACGACGATGGTTCATAATTGATATGCGGATTCTTTTTGGAAGAGCGCTCAGGTTCATGCCGCATGGTCCCGCCTTCCTGATTGGTTGCAACCCGTTTTTTAGCAGCGTTGACAGGAACCTGCAGATAATTGGCCCCCACCCGGTAACGTTGGGTATCGGAATAGGAAAATGTCCTTCCCTGCAGCATTTTGTCATCTGAAAAGTCCAGCCCGTCGACGAGTACCCCGGTGCCGAATGCGGATTGTTCGACTTCCGTAAAATAATCTTCCGGGTTTTTGTTCAGTACCAATCTGCCAACCGGGAGCCATGGAAATTGATCTTCCGGCCAGATCTTTGTATCATCCAGCGGGTCAAAATCCAGTTCAGGATGCGCGCCATCACTCATGATCTGGACGTACAGTTCCCATTCCGGATAATCCCCGTGTTCAATCGCGTCGTACAAATCCTGGGTCGCATGATTGAAGTTTTCACCCTGAATTTCATTTGCTTCCTTAACCGTCAAATTTTTAATGCCTTGTTTCGGTTCCCAGTGGTATTTGACAAGCACTGCTTCGCCATCATTGTTGACCCATTTATACGTGTTCACACCAGAACCTTGCATCATCCGATAATTTGCCGGAATACCCCAGGGAGAGTACATAAATGTCACCATATGGAATGACTCCGGTGAATTGGCACAGAAGTCAAAAAAACGCTGGCTGTCCTGGATATTCGTTATCGGATCGGGTCTGAATGCATGAATCATATCCGGGAACTTCATGGCGTCACGGATAAAAAAGATTTTGATATTATTGCCGACTAGATCCCAGTTGCCGTCTTCTGTATAAAATTTAACGGCAAAGCCGCGTGGATCCCGAAGAGTCTCGGGGGAGTGCTTCCCATGTACAACCGTAGAAAAACGCACAAAAACCGGAGTTTGCTTCCCTTTTTTTTGAAAAACCTTTGCCCGTGTATATTTGGAAACAGGCTCGTCACCTGCCGTCCCGTAAGATTCGAAATAGCCATGTGCACCGGCGCCACGGGCATGAACAGTGCGTTCAGGTACTTTCTCGCGGTCAAAGTGACTGATTTTTTCAATGAAATCATAATTTTCCAGTGTGGCAGGACCACGGTTGCTGACCGTACGGATATTCTGGTTGTTTGTGACAGGATGCCCCTGTCTGTTTGTCAGCGTGTCATCATTCTCGATATTCGTTTGATGTTTTTTGTTTTGATCTCCAGCCATTTAATACCATCCTCCATCATTTATTGCGTAGTTATTTTATAGTTTGAGCAACCTCTTATACATTTTGTCCAATGATGACCAAATTAATCCATTTGCTGATGGTTGTTTTTTTAATTAAAAATGAAAACCACTGCTTCCTTATGGAGTATCCTCTTTTAATGCACTGGGTATTATTGAAAGTTTCATTTCCAATTGTCCATTTGTGCAGGTGTTCCATTCGGGCTTTAGTGACACTCTTAGCATAATAATCGTTTAATAGCATAATGAACGCCTCCCATAATTGATTGACCTCTTAATTGTTATGTTAGCTTGAAAGGCTATCCAAAGTCGCCGGCATTGTGACCGAATTTTCCACATCAAAATATAAGCCTTCTGGACTCAGACAATTAAGACGCAAGGCGGAACTAAAATCAGCACAATATTGTGCGGCATATGCTGGATTTGCGTTATAATAGAAACAGAGACATTAACAGGGTCAGGGAGGGCGTTGGTATGAGTAATGAGAGTCTGAGAAATAATGATAAAGCCAAGAAGCTGTGCGTATCATTAGTGCCGATTTTTAACCATCTCGATCGTGAGGAACAAGTGGAAATTGCCAATACAAGCAGAAGTCAATTGTATGGCAAGAAGGATCTCATTTTCCGAGCTGGGGACCCTTCCGAATATTTATACATCGTGCATAAGGGCAAGGTGAAAATTTATAATCTGTCAGAGTCCGGCAAGGAACAGTTGATCCGTATTCTGGAACCTGGTGAATTCATGGGGGAATTGGCTGTTTTCACGGATGAATGGCTCACCAGCTTTGCCGAGGCCGTTGAACCGACGGAAATATGTGCTATCCATAAATCTGATTTACATGAGCTGCTGCAGGAGAAGCCGGCCATCTCCTTTAAAATTCTTGCAGAAAGCAGCAGACGGCTAAAAGACGCGGAGAAAACGATTGAGCGATTTAGCTCTCAGGATGTTGAAAAACGGCTGTCATCCTATTTGCTTGAGCGAGCTGAAAAAGAAGCATCTTCACAAATCACGCTGCCAATGAGCAAAAAAGATCTGTCATCCTACCTGGGCACAACCCAGGAAACGTTAAGCCGCCGTCTGGCCAGCTTTGAGGATAATGGGCTGATTAAGCAGACAGGTCAGCGGAAAGTCAAGATGGTGGATTTGGAAGCACTGGCTGAAATGGCAGAGTAAAGCCGTATATAGATAATGAAAGTCAAAAATTAGTAATGCGTATGATATAGGTGAAACTATACCTGAATCTTTTTTCTGTGAAAAACGTATATATAAATAGGAGAAAAGAGGATGGTATCGAAATGAATGCTTATGAACAAAAGATTTATCAAGAACTGAAAACATGGCGACGAAAGGTATTGAAAAAATCAGGGCTCTTCACACAAATCTCTAAGAGGACCCAGACGAAAATAAATGGGATGATCCCTGAGAGGGCTCATCGGATTATAACTGAAAGTATTAAAAATATGGTGAAGGCAACTCTAATTGGGTCTAACATCACTACAAAAAAGCAGCAATCAGTAGGTCTTAGTCTTAGTGAAAAGGACCAGCTGCTGCAGGAAAAGCTCACATCTTACCGCAAAACAGCTGTGATTGAAGGGGCCGGGACAGGTGCAGGCGGTTTTTTTCTGGGTCTTGCCGATTTCCCCATGCTTTTATCGATTAAAATGAAGTTTTTGTTTGAGACAGCAGCTATTTACGGATATGATACACGGCAATACGAAGAGCGCTTGTTTATACTCCATGTATTTCAGCTCGCATTCTCCAGCGAGGCCAGACGGAAAGAAACCTTTTATATACTTGAAAATTGGGAAACAGAAAAGGAAAAACTTGCTGATATGGATTGGCGGGTGTTTCAGCAGGAGTATCGGGATTATATTGATTTGATTAAACTGCTGCAGCTTGTGCCGGGCTTCGGCGCGATTGTCGGAGCTTATGCGAATCATAATTTGCTTGATACTCTGGGTGAAACAGCAATGAACGCATACCGTATGCGTTTGTTAATGACACAGCCTTTGGATAATTAAGGAGTCCATGAACTGAAAAAGGGTATGGCCTCTGTCGCCAAACCTTTACCGTTTCAGAGGCCTATAAATAATTTACAGCAATTGAATCGATACTGTTTCGTACTCCGCCTGCTCGTAGCTGTTGATCAATCCATTTTCTGCTATGGCTTTTTGAGGTACGGCTTTCTGGCGAATGGTTATGTCTATTGGACTACCGAATGGGAATACGTCCATTTCAACTGTTTCGGTATCTTTCCAGTAAATACCGACTTTATTGGTATGAAAGAAAGTGAGAGGCTTCGGAACAGGAATGCCATCTATGAAAAACGGGTGCTCGTTTTCTTTGGCAGCGCCCGGTTCATTCAAACAAATATATAATGATAGACTATCAAAAAACTGCAATAACCCATAATGCACATCAAATATATCCTTATCATAACTTTCCATGTTTTGAATCAGCTTCTGCTGACGTTCCCGTTCATGTCGGACAAACGATTGAGATTCTTCTTTCGGGTCGTCAATAAGGAAACGTGTATAATGTTCGCTGCATAACATGGAGGCATATGGATCGTGTTTTTCTATTTCGTCGATGCCGTGTTTATAGAAGACGGTTTTAGCCGAATTGGGAATATCGGTGAACATATACGGTTCGTGTTTTTGGTCGTTCCAGAATGGCTGTTTGTCGAGCATCTTCCATGCGTAATCATGATTCTTAATGGCATAAAGGACGGATTGCTTCCATGTTTCCTCTATAAAAAACGAATCTTTCAGGTTGGCTGCCAATTGACCGGAAATTTGCGCATGATGATCCTGTTCAATCATAACGTACTTATTCTGGCGTTCTCTTACAATCATAAGCGACACCCTTTCTATCTCTAGTATACAGAAATACGGGCAGTGATTAAAATAGAACCTTGTTAAAAGCAAAGAAATACGGTATAATAACTTACATAAAGTAACTTAATATATAAAAATAATTTAACCCTAAAAGAAAGGGCTGACCGAATTGGAAAAGAAATTTTTCGATAAGCCAACGACTTATGTCGGCGAAGTGAATTTAAATGTAACAGATCTTGATAAATCATTGCCTTTTTATCAGCATGTAATTGGATTTAACATTCTGGAACAGACAGACATGAAAACTGTTTTAACAGCAGACGGAAAAACACCTCTGCTTACATTGGTACAGCCGTCAGATCCCTTGCCGAAAGAGGAAAGGACGACCGGGTTGTTTCATTTTGCCATCCTGCTTCCTTCACGAGCTGATCTTTCCAGCTTTCTAAGGCATATCGCCAAGGCAGGTGATCGTCTCGGAGCGTCTGATCATTTAGTAAGTGAAGCACTGTATTTGAATGATCCTGACGGTAATGGGATTGAAGTGTATCATGATCGGCCATCAAGTGAATGGAATTGGGCGGAGGGACAGGTAAGTATGTCGACAGAACCACTGGATGCCGACAGCTTGCTTGCCGAAAGCGATCAGGAATGGGCAGGACTGCCTGAAGAAACAGTCATGGGGCATATTCACCTGCACGTTTCAAATCTGAAAAGCACTGAAGAATTTTATGTTGGTGGTCTTGGCTTTCAGGTTGTAACATATTATCCTGGAGCCTTGTTTACTTCAACCGGCGGCTATCATCATCATATCGGTTTGAATATTTGGAACGGGAAGAACGTTCCGGCCCCAGCCGAAAACAGTGCGGGCTTAAACTGGTATTCGCTTATTTTCCCTGATAAAGAAAGCAGGGAAGAAAAAGTTAAAAACCTGGAGCATGCTGGTATAAGCATTCAACAGGAAAATGATGCGTATATCGTCAGGGATCCTTCTGAAAATGAAATCCATCTTTTACTGGGAGATTAAAAAATCGTTCGGAGATTCTCCGAACGATTTTTTATGTGAATAGCTGCAGACTACTCTCGATTCACGTTTTACAGGTTGTTATACCATTCAGCGGCTGCTTTCACTTCGCCCATCGACAATTGGTGTCCCATGTTTTCCCAATGAAGGTCAACACTGGCACCCGCGTTTTCCAGCAAGGATTTGAGATCTTCTGATTCATCTGCTGGACATATCGGATCATTGGTCCCCGCGCCGATAAAGACGTTTTTCCCGGAGAGGTCCGGCAAATCGATTCCGCGTCTTGGCACCATCGGGTGGTGCAGGATGGCTGCTTTTAAGGAATCCTGATAATGGAACAACAGGCTTCCTGCAATGTTGGCACCATTGGAATAACCGACTGCGATCATATTATTACGGTTAAAGCCGTGTTCTTCCGCCGCCTCATCGAGAAATTCATTTAATTCTTTTGTCCGGGCAATCAGATCTTCTTCGTCAAACACACCTTCTGCCAGCCGTTTGAAAAAGCGCGGCATTCCGTTTTCTGAGACATTTCCGCGGACGCTCAGCACGTTGGCATCTTTATCGATTTCACGGGCAAGGGGCAGTAAATCCTGCTCAGTTCCGCCTGTTCCGTGAAGTAATAACAACGTTGGTTTTGCCTGGTCATTTCCTTTTTGAAAAATATGCTTCATTGTGTGTAACTCCTTTCCTGATTCAGATAGGTTCTGTTAAACCATTATGCTTAAATTAAGGCTGTTTTCTAATGTTTTGACACAACCTCCATAATTGAGACATAACTCTAAAATACTTCCTTAAAATTATGATCGGTGGATGTTTCGCTCGTCGCTTTCCGCGGAGAACGCTTCAGCCTCCTCACTCCCGTTCCCGCTGGAGTCTTACATTTTTCTGCAGCTTTAGAGTCGTGTTCTTCCCTAGAGTAAGGGAGATCTCTCTAAACACTGAATTCGTTGGCTTTCTCTTTCCAATAATCAGAGCTTGACTGCCAGCGCAGGAAATACACGGATAACTTCAGCGGGAGGAAAGGCCTCGGTGAGACCCCGCAGAACGGAGTTCGAGGAGGCTCACCAGCCGCCCGCGGAAAGCGAAATGTATTTCCGGAGCGGTATTATAGTACTCAAACATGTTTTCAGAGTACGTCACAATTTATTCCAACTGTGTGGATTAATGTACAATTAAATGACGTAAAGAGACTGAATCGACAACAGTTTTTTATAAAAGCAATCCGCAAAATCTACTTTAGTCCGATTCTCTTCAGCAGGTCGATAACCGTTTTCTTCTCGTCAGTGCTTAGGTCCTGGAATAATTCTTCAATTGCTTTTTGGTGTTTTGGGAAAATGTTATCCATCAGCTGCTTTCCTTTGTCAGTGATATGAATATATACAGCACGGCGGTCATCCTTGCATCGCTGACGTTTGATCAGTTCTTTTGTTTCTAGTTTATCAATCACATACGTCATGGAACCGGCATTAATCAGCACTGCTTCAGAAATCTGCTTTACAGTCATATCACCCTTATGATAAAGAGCTTCCAGCACAGCAAAGTCAGTTGTCTTCATATCATACCGGCCGATGTCTTTTTTGACGTATTCGGTTACTGATTTTGAAGCTTTCATCAGGACGACAAACGTTCTTAATGACAAATTTTCACTCATAATCATTTCGCTCTCCAACATATTTAGTTTAAATTTATTTAATTTGAATTCAAATTAATTATAATCATTTTGCTGAAATTTTGTCAACTGAATCCAAATCGTTCAAAAATTCGCTATTGCCATACGAGGCTATTCGTGTTTAAATGTATAAAATATCACATTAAACAGAATATGGGGTGATGATTTGGAAGATAGTGTATCAGTCGGTCTATTAGGTGTGGGAGTAGTGGGTTCAGGTGTTATAAGTCTCATTGAACAGCACCAGGCAAAACTCGCCCATCAGCTTGGGTGCAATGTCCATGTTAAAAGCGCATTGGTACGAAATCCAAATAAAGCACGTGATGTGGACGCCAAGACCAATGGGACAGTGCTCACAACCAATCGCGATGATGTTTTGAATGATCCGGAAATCGATGTCATCGTTGAAGTGATGGGCGGTATTGAGGAGGCACGTGACTCAATATTAAAAGCGTTTGAAGCCAAAAAACATGTTGTCACGGCCAATAAAGATCTCGTGGCCCTCTACGGTGCCGAATTGCACGAAGCAGCGGGGCAAAACAAATGTGATTTTTATTATGAAGCAAGCGTTGCCGGCGGTATTCCTATTTTAAGAGGGATAACGGATGGATTCGCTTCCGATCACATCAGACAATTAATGGGGATTGTGAACGGGACAACGAACTACATATTAACTAAAATGCACAGTGAAGGTTTCAGCTATGATAATGCGTTAAAGGAAGCTCAGGAACTTGGTTTTGCTGAAGCTGATCCGGCAGCTGATGTGGAGGGGCTTGATGCTGCCCGAAAAATGGCAATCCTCGGCAGGCTTGCTTTCTCGACCCATATTGATTTGGAAGACGTTGAAGTCACCGGTATAAAGGGTATTGAATTGGAAGATCTGCAATATGGTGATAGTCTGGGATTCGCCATGAAGCTGATCGGTCTTGCAAAATTTGACGGCAAGCAGGTGGAAGTGAATGTCCAGCCGGCACTCATTTCCAAAGAACATCCTTTGGCAGATGTTAAAAATGAATACAATGCTGTTTATGTATATGGTGAAGCGGTAGGCGAAGCCATGTTTTACGGTGCTGGTGCGGGAAGCATGCCGACTGCTGCAGCGGTTATATCGGATGTTGTCACTGTTATTAAGAACATGCACCGCGGTGTGACGGGCAGCCAATTTGTCGAACCCCGTTTCAAAAAAGAATTAAAAACAGAAGATCAGCGTTTTGGCCAATATTATATTCGTTTCCATGCAAAAGATGAAGCAGGTGTGTTTTCCAATATTTCTTCTTTATTCAATGAGTTTGATATCAGCTTTAAACAAATTCTGCAAAATCCGTTAAAAGATACTGAAGCCGCAGAAATCGTTGTGATTACACACAGGTCTTCACTGGAAAAAATGCATCAGGCTTTAAATGCACTCAGCAAACTTGACGAAGTGCTGGAAACGAAAAGCTTTTATAAAGTAGAAGGAGATGCTGACGCATGACGTGGCAAGGTTTGATCAAACACTATCAATCCTATCTGCCGGTTACAGACAAGACCCCGGAGCTCTCGCTGCAGGAGGGCAATACATCACTCATTCATTTTTCAACATTGTCTGAGCAATTGGGAATTGAACTGTACGGAAAAGTGGAAGGCGCTAATCCGACCGGATCATTTAAAGACCGGGGTATGGCGCTGGCGGTTGCCAAAGCTGTTGAAGAAGGCAGCAACGCCGTTATCTGTGCTTCAACCGGCAATACTTCCGCTTCAGCTGCAGCTTATGCAGCCAGGGCAGGCATCAGGGCAATCATTGTTATTCCAAAAGGTAAAATTGCACTCGGAAAACTGGCTCAGGCCGTCATGTACGGAGCGGATATCGTTGAGATTGACGGCAATTTTGATGACGCCCTGAAAATTGTCCGGAAAATAAGTGAAACGACACCTGTCACACTCGTCAACTCAGTTAACCCGTATCGTCTGGAAGGGCAGAAAACAGCAGCGTTTGAAGTTTGCGATGTGCTCGGATCCGCCCCTGATATCCTGGGTATTCCAGTTGGCAACGCGGGTAATATCAGTGCTTATTGGAAAGGGTTCAAAGAGTATCATGAGATGAAACAGACAGGGCTCCCGCAGATGTTCGGTTTTGAAGCGGAAGGAGCTGCTGCGATTGTCCAAAATGAAGTGGTTTCGAATCCGGATACGCTTGCTACCGCTATTCGCATCGGCAATCCGGCAAGCTGGAACCTGGCAGTACAGGCACGTAACGACTCCGAAGGTAAAATTGGCTCGGTGACCGATACTGAAATTGCTCGTGCACAAAAGCTTTTGGCAACGAAGGAAGGTGTTTTTGCCGAACCGGGATCCTGTGCATCGATTGCAGGTATTATTCAACAGCGAAAACAGAACACAATTGCTGAAGGGTCAAAGGTTGTGGCTGTTTTGACCGGGAATGGACTGAAGGATCCGCAGACGGCAATCGATCAGATCGATGAGGAGCCTGTCAACTTGCCAAATGATGAGAATACAATTACGGATTATATTGAAAAGCTGGTGGAAGCATGAAGCCATTCAGGATACGCGTCCCGGCAAGCTCGGCCAATATCGGGCCGGGATTTGATTCAATGGGATTAGCTCTGAACATATATCTCACGCTCGATATTTCACCATCTGACAAATGGGAAGTTGAGCAGCACCCTCAGCATCTGCCGGAACTGGCAAATGCTGAGGAGCATTTTATTGTACAGATTGCCCGTGATATTGCAGCGCGCTGGAATGAGGTGCTGCCTGCGTGCAAAATGGCGGTTTATAGTGATATCCCACTAGCACGCGGACTTGGCAGCAGTGCTTCTGCAATTGTTGCCGGCATTGAGCTGGCGGACAAAGTATGTGATTTGGCTCTGAGCTCAGAGCAGAAGCTTGAACTTGCCACTGAAATTGAAGGTCACCCGGATAATATTGCCCCAACCTTGATGGGGGGCTTTGTCATATCAACTATCACTTCCGGTGAAATTGACTGGATTCAATTGCCAATGCCTGAGGCAGACGTTGTCGTTTATATTCCTGATGAAGGCTTAATGACAAAAGCCGCCCGAAAAGTATTGCCGGAAACGTATAAACGAGAGACTGCAACTTCGGCGAGCGCCCTCAGCAATGTACTGATTGGTGCTCTTGCCTCCAGTGACTTTGAACTGGCGGGCAAAATGATGGAACGTGATTTATTCCACGAACCGTACCGGGCTGAGCTGATTCCAGGCTATGAGGATATCAAACGCGAGGCCAAAGAATCCGGTGCTTACGGGACCGTTATCAGCGGATCGGGACCAACGATGATTTCATTTGCTCCAAAAGGGAACGGTCAATCGATCGCAAGCCATGTCGGGAGCTTGATGCCTGATCATAACGCAGCAGTTCTTGAGATTGATTATGATGGAGCGGTTACAGACAGCAAAAGTGAAAGTTAGCCACACAGAATCTATATAATCCTGTGTGGCTTTTGTATTGGATACTATTCTTTTTCGGTCAGTTCAAGTTTAAAATCCCCAACGGACCCTGGTTCGTATAAATTAGTGATTGAAGTGGAAAATTTACTGATAACAGCCGGAAATTCGAGATTTTTTTCAGGAATTTTCACTGTAAAATCATTCTCATAAAGTAAAGTTGTGACATCATGATAAGTTTCGTGCGTCACTTTAAAGTCAAAGCTCAATTTAGACCGAACCTCTCCATTCTTCATGTTTGAGTCCACCTGAACGTTATGCGCATTAATTTCCATATCATTAATGATGACTTTCTGAGACATGTGTTCACCTTCTTTGTCTTTATATTCATCTATTTATAATAACAGGCTCTTGTTATGAACTGCCACGTTTTGACCTGCTGTAAGATGGTTATAGCATTTAAAGACGGAATAAATTTTTAGTATGAGGGAAAAAGAACGAATAGCAATTATCATCGAAGTAAGGGGGCGGCTTATGGGAATCCCGCGTGAACAAGGCTTGGATAATACACATAAATTGCTTTCGGAAGGTTTTCATTACATTCCTGACAGGCGCCGGAAATTTCAGTCAGATATTTTTCAGACCAGGCTGCTCGGACAAAAGGTGATCTGCATAGGTGGTGAAGAGGCATCATCTGTTTTTTATGATCAAGAAAAATTCAAACGAAAAGGCGCTGCACCAAACCGCATTAAAGAATCCTTGTTTGGCAAAGGAGGCGTACAAGGTCTGGACGGTGTGGCACATAAGCACCGAAAACAGCTGTTTATGTCGCTCATGACGCCCGACCGTCTGAGTGAACTTAGAAAGATAACCAGAAAACAATGGCAGATTGCAATCGATAACTGGCAAAAGAAGCAGAAAATGTCATTGTTTCATGAATCAGAAAAACTGATGTGCCGCATCGCCTGTGAGTGGGCAGGTGTGCCGTTGTTTGCCAGTGAATTGAATCTGCGGACCCGTGACCTGGCTGCCATGATTGATGCCTTTGGAGCGGTCGGACCAAGGCACTGGAAAGGCAGAATAGCCCGTAACCGCTCCGAAAAATGGGCGAGGCATCTTATCCGGGAGGTTCGGGATGGCACACGGAATCCAGACGAAGATACAGCATGTTATGCAATGGCCTGGCACCGGGATTTGAATGGCAAACTGCTGGATTTACAGATTGCTGCAGTGGAATTACTGAACATTCTTAGACCCATTACAGCCATTGGCAGATATGTGACATTTGGTGCAATGGCGATGCATGAGTTTCCAGAAACAAAAGCAAAACTTCAGACAGGTGATGACGAGGATAGTCGGATGTTTGTTCAGGAAGTCCGCCGTTATTATCCGTTCGGACCATTTTTAGGAGCAAGAGTCCGTAATAACTTCAAATGGAATGGTCATCATTTTAAGAAGGGGACGCTTGTCCTGCTTGATGTTTATGGAACGAATCATGATCTTGATTTGTGGGAGAATCCTGAGATGTTCAGCCCTGAGCGTTTCAGGGAATGGAAAGGCAGCCCGTTTAATTTTATCCCACAGGGTGGCGGTGATTATGATATGGGACATCGCTGTGCCGGTGAATGGGTCACAATTGATGTCATGAAAGTCAGCCTGGAATATTTGGCAAAACAGATTGATTATCAGATGCCAAATCAAAATTTGGATTATAGTATGGTCCGGATTCCGACTTTGCCGAGAAGCAGATTTATGATAAACCAAGTGGCCGGCAAATAGAAACCAGTAAAACGTCCTTTTTGAACGGGCGTTTTTTTACTGCCCTAAAATTACTCCCTCAACTTGTTACTGGGACAATCATCCAATGAATAGGATGGTATGTAGAGCATATAAATTGGGGGAAGAGCTATGCAAATCCATGTCGTGCAAAGTGGTGACTCAATATGGCAAATAGCACAGCAATATGGTACGGCCATTAATCAGATTGCATTGTTGAATGAACTGGATAACCCGGATGTGCTGGTTGTTGGGCAGTCACTTGTTATTCCGGAGCCCGGGCGTGACTATGTAGTTCAGCAGGGGGATACATTATGGCAAATTGCACAAATGTTTGGGGTGACGGTGCAGGAGCTGGCTGTTACCAATAATGTCACCGATCCTTCCTTGATTTTTGCCGGACAAATGCTGATCAATCCTTATTTTACGCACACTGTCCAGGCCGGTGAGTTTATTTGGGGCATTGCCCAGCGGTATGGTATCAGTGCCGAACAAATTATTACGGTCAATGGTATCGGGCAGCCCGGGCTGATATTTCCGGGTCAATCGTTAAGAATTCCTGTTGCAGCAAAGCCAGTTACGGAAGTGAATGCTTATATAACACGGGTGGATGAACAAGGAGCTTCCGAGGTCATGCGTTTGGGCAGATATTTAACGTATCTATCTCCGTTCATGTACAGCATCCGTGACGACGGAACACTCACTGAATTGACCGAACAGCCGGTGCTTGAAGCTGCCCGAGCCAATAATGTTGCACCGTTATTGGTTGTAACGAATTTTATCCAAAATGAGTTCAGTTCGGATTTGGCTGCGGCTGTGCTGCGTAATCCCGAAGTACAGGAGGAATTAATCAGCAATTTGTTGACCATTATGCGGTCCAAAGGATATGCAGGCGTCAATTTTGATTTTGAATATGTTTATCCCGAAGACCGTGAGAATTATAACAATTTCCTGCGTCGTGTCGTGGCGGGGTTGCATCCTGAAGGGTTTCTGGTTACAACAGCTCTTGCGCCGAAGGAAACTGTGAATCAGCAGGGGCTGTTGTATGAAGCCCATGATTATCAGGCGCATGGTGAAATTGCCGACTTCGTCATATTGATGACGTACGAATGGGGATGGGCCGGCGGTGAACCGTGGGCAATTGCTCCAATGAATAAAGTAAGGGATGTGCTGGATTTTGCCGTAACCGTGATTCCACGGGATAAAATCGTGATGGGAGTGCCTTTATATGGGCGTGATTGGCAAATTCCGTGGGTGGAGGGCACCTTTGCAACTACGGTTAGCCCAAAAGAAGCGGTGCAGCTGGCAGCCGACTATGGCGTATCCATTCAATATAATGAAACGTACCAGTCACCATTTTTCCGTTATGTAGATGAAAGCGGTCAGGAGCATGAAGTCTGGTTTGAGGATGCCCGCAGTGTTCAGGCTAAATATAATACCGTTAAAGAATATGGCCTCAGAGGTGTCAGCTATTGGGTGCTGGGAACAACATTCCCGCAGAATTGGCCGGTGCTGCAGAACACTTTTAGAATCAGGAAGTTTTAATGAGAACCCTTTGAGACGGGTGTGCCGTTTCAAAGGGTGACTTTTGTCAGGAATGCTGAATCGTATGCGGATGATGCAGCGGCGAGTTCAATTCTTTATTATCAATTGCAGAATGGAAAGTTTGTAGTGGTTCTTCTGGAGAGGAGAAACACTATTATAGGTTTGGACTAGTCTGATGCTTCAAGTGTTTTTCGGAACAGGTCGCGGAATTTCATTTCATCTTCAGAGTTGAAAGCTTTCGGCCCTTTTGTCCGCTTGCCGCTTTTTCGTGCCATGGCATTTACATACCGGGTCTGCAGCAGATGATCGATGTTCTGGTTTGTGTAGGTGAAGCCCTTATGATGCAGGACAGTACATCCTTTGGAAAGCCCTAACGAAGCGAGGCCATAATCCTGGGTAATGATGATATCCCCTTTTTCCGCCAGCTGCATGATACGGTAATCAGCGGCTTCAGCACCTGTGTCCACATAAATAGTTTCGACACCGGGCTGTTCGTCATCATGTGAAAAATGCGAGAAACTTTTCACGAGCACGACCGGAACATCAAAGTCCCGGGCTACGGATATGATCGTTTTTTTAACCGGACAGGCATCCGCATCAACGTAAACTTTCATTATAATCGCCTCCGTGGTGTATACAGCAATTTTAGCAAAAGTTTTTTTGTGAAGCCACTCCGGATGTAAAAGGTTAAACGCTGATAAATCGTCTGGGTTCTTTTAAAATGAGCTGATATCAGCAGAAGAGGGATAATATCAACAGAAGAAAGGAAATATCGACAGAAGGGCCCACGATATCAACAGAAGAAAAACAATATCAGAATAGCCGGCAGGCATTTTATTATTGACGTTTTATGTAATCGAAACTATAATTGGAATCTATGTTTAAAATAACATGAGCAAGCCGGTGGTTTTTAGAGAGATAGAGTGAACAAATGGTTCGGGAAAAGGATAATCATTTTCCATCCAACGGTCTGTATGACAGTGTATATTATAGACACTTGCTCCTGAATATGGGAGGAAAATTTTGCAAGGAGAAGAGAAAATTAAAACGGACTGGACCGTTTTTGCCGTCAGCGGCGGTTTTTTGATTTTATTTATTGTTTTGTCTTTCATTAACAGTACCATGGTTGGAGAATGGATTACGACCTTATTCAATTATTCGGCCGATCTGTTTGGAGCGTATTGGCAGGTATTGTTGTTTGGTAACTTTGCAATTGGTATTTATCTGGCTTTTTCACGGTATGGAAGGGTCAAATTGGGTAGGATGGATAAACCGAAATACAGCTATTATCGCTGGGTTGCGATGATTCTCGTGACCCTTCTGGCAAGCGGCGGCGTATTCTGGGCAGCCTCAGAGCCGATGTATCATTATATGACAACACCTCCATTATTTGGCGGTGGCGAAGTTAATAATATTTCGGCCGCGTTTGCACAAGGTTTTATGCATTGGGGTTTCTTGGCTTGGGCCATCCTGGGGACACTGGCAACAATTGTGATGATGTATGTGCATTACAGCAAAGGTTACCCAATGCGGCCCAGAGCTTTGTTATTCCCGATATTCGGTGAAAAAATCTTTCATAAAAGTGTTCTGGGATCTGCTGCTGATATTTTTTCCATCATTGCAACAGCCGCTGGAACATTAGGGCCGTTAGGATTTCTAGGACTGCAAATAGCTTACGGGCTGAATCATTTATTTGGTGTTCCAAATACGGTGTCGGTAAGCATTCTGGTGGTTGTTGTTCTGGTCGTCATTGCGGCGATTTCAGCTGCTACAGGAGTTGACCGGGGAATTCTCTTATTGAGCCGTGTTAATGTTGGCATGACGTTTTTGCTGGGAATTATTATGCTATTGATCGGTCCGACATTGTTCATCATTGATGCATTTGTCGGTGGAACAGGCTTTCATTTACAGAACTTCTTTGCGATGAATTTTTACCGCGGTGACAATGCGTGGCTTGGAGCATGGACCATCTTTTTCTGGGGATGGTTCATCGGTTATGGCCCGATGCTTATCATCTTTATCAGCCGCATATCCCGTGGCAGAACCATCCGTGAATTGATTATCGCCGTATCGATTGTCGCACCGCTGGTAACGAATTTTTGGTTTTCGGTTGTTGGCGGAACAGGCGTATTCTTTGAATTGGAAAATCCGGGGTCTGTATCCGGAGCGTTGAATGAAGCGGGCATGCCCGCTGCAGTCATGGCGATAATGGATCAGCTGCCAATGGGAACTGTCATGGCAGTCGCATTTCTTATCATATCGGTTGTTTTCGTAGCAACAACGACAGATACGATGTCCTATACCGTTTCCGTGACATTGACAGGAAATGACCATCCCGCCCGCTGGCTGCGTGTCTTCTGGGCGCTGATTTTCGGTGGGACGACAATGATGATTCTTACAATTGGAGAAGGCAGTATCTCAGCCATTCAAAATTCGATCGTTATAACGGCTGTACCGGTCTCGTTCCTGCTGTTGCCGCCATTGTGGAATGCACCGCAAATAGCGAAAAAAATGGCGCTTGAGCAGGGACTGATGTGGGAGCGGCCGAGAAGAGGAAGACCAACAAAAATCGATCATAGAAAATAGAGCGGGGGTACTTCTGGGTGCTCCCTTTTTTTCGTGGTTTTTTACGCTTCTTTCCTATCTACCAGCACTATTTGCGCAAATCCTCACAGTATTGCCGGATGAGCTTTGATGCTTTGGACTGGCTGATGTTGAGGTCTGCAGCCACTTTGCGTGAGCTTCTGTACTGGTGGAAAGATGAACGAATCATGTTTTTTTTCAGGTGTTCAACAGCAGAATCAAGGGTGCCGGATGAGATGATGGACGACTTTAACTGACTGCTGTGTTTGATCAAATCCGGTACATCATCGATCTGAATAATATCATCGCTGGTGACGACGAGTCGTTCCATGACATTTTCCAACTGGCGTACATTGCCCGGCCATTCGTATGCTGTTAGAAGGTCGAGGCAATCTTTGGCAATGACTTTGTTCAGCTGATACATTCTATTAAACTTGTATAAAAAATGGTGAATGAAAGGCACCAGATCCTCTTTCCGTTTTCGGATCGGGGGAAGATCAATATCAATGACGTTCAGGCGGTAATACAAATCTTCCCGAAATTGTTTCTGCCGGACCATATCGTCCAAATCCTGGTTGGTGGCTGTGATGATGCGTATATCAACCTTTCGTGTTTCATTCCCGCCGACAGGGATAATTTCCTTGTCCTGCAAGACGTGCAGCAATTTTGCCTGCAACTGGAGCGGTATTTCACCAACTTCATCCAAAAATAGCGTCCCTTTATCAGCGAGTTCAATGAGTCCCTGTTTGCCGTCTTTTTTGGCTCCGGTAAAAGCGCCGGGGGCATAGCCGAACAGTTCGGATTCCAGCAAAGCATCCGGAATGGACGCGCAGCTGATGGTGAAAAAGGAACCGGTTCTGTTGCTCAATTGATGAATATAATTGGCTAAAATGCTTTTCCCGGTTCCTGATTCGCCTTTAATGAGTACGGTTGAATCGACGGCAGCAATTTTCCGGCAAAGCTGCAGCGTTTTTTTCATTTCCGGTGAGTTGGCGATAAAATCCGGATTGTGCCTTGAGTCTTCCGTTTCTTTCTGATCAAACAGCTTGGTTGGTTTTTCCATCATCCGGTAATGATGAATTTCCTGGGATGTGAAGATCACATACTCGATTTTATCATCTTCCAGGATGGGAATGGCGGTCGTCATTAACTTCGCGCCCAAGTACGTGTCCTGAATCGTGTGAACAGGTTTTTTCCGCTCAAATACCATTGGCGTGATGATGGGGCCCCAATAGCCTTCATGAAATAATTCTTTGTTATCCCTTCCGATGATGGTCGAAGGTGTTACACCATAATGCCGTTCACATACTTTATTTACATAGACGATCTTATGGTTCCGGTCGATAATATAAATTTCATCGGTTGAATAATCGAGGACGCGCTTTAACGTCTCGGAGGTGATTTGAATGGCATCGTTTGCATCAAGCTGATTATTCATGATAATCCCCCCATATAAAGCGTTTCATTTATCAGTGTTTGACAACGCTTACATTATTTCTTATTATCATATCAAATTTATTTAGAAATTTGATATGATAATGCTTGAAAATTAATTACTCTTTTCGGCCTGGTTTCGATGCTATACACGTCCTTGTTCAGTTGAGCGCCGTTATGCTCAACCGACGTTCTTTTTTCCGGCTCTTTTGGAATGCGATTTTATCTGAGAATCCTGCTGCAGCCCTTTGTAGAAGCCGTAGCACATGCTTAACAGCAATATGGCAAGCGGCACCCCCATGGCTACCAGTGCTGATTGCAAGCCTGCCAGTCCGCCGGTAACAATCAGAATAGCGGAAACCAGGCCGACAATGATTCCCCATGTCAGTTTGGTAAAGTTCTTCGGGTTTTGGTTGCCATTTTCACTCATCATCCCCAGCACAAACATGGCTGAATCCGCTGAAGTGATAAAAAACGTGAAAATCAGCACCATGCCGACAATACTGATGACGCCGGACAGTGGGAAATAGCTGATAAAGTCAAACAGTGCCACGGTGACATCGTTTGTGACTGTAGTGGCCAAGGCAGTATAACCTTGATTCTGGATTAAATCGAGCGCAGATCCGCCCAACACGGCAAACCAGAAAAATGAACAGAGAACAGGTATGAATAACGCGCCCATCATGAATTCCTTCAGTGTGCGCCCTTTGGAGATACGTGCGACAAAACTTCCTACTAGTGGTGCCCAGGCAATCCACCAGCCAAAATAAAACAGTGTCCAGTTGGCAATCCATGATCCATCGCCATAGGGATTCGTTCTAAAGGACATATTGAGAAAATTATTGGCATAATCGCCCATTCCCTGAAAAAATATTTTCATAATCTGCTGGGTTGGGCCGAGTGCAAAAATACTGAGCAATAATATGAATGCCAGAATAATGTTGGTGTTCGATAAATATTTAATTCCGCGCTGAATCCCTGTGGAGGCGGACCATAAATAAATCAGGGTAACAACGCCGATGATGACCATCTGCATGGTGGTATTATTCACGAGGTCCCATTGATATGCCATGCCGCTGTTGATTTGCAGCACACCGAACCCAAGTGACGTGGAAATACCAACAACGACTGACAGAACAACGATAATATTAATCGTTTTGCCAATTGGTCCGTAAATCCGATCGCCAATCACCGGATAGAACGCTGAACTCATGGTCGCGGGGAGTCGTTTGCGGAATTGGAAATACGCAAGACAAGCCCCGACGAACGCGTAAACGGCCCAGGCTGATACCCCCCAGTGCAGGTAGACAAATTGCATAGCATTTTCAGCTGATTCCTGTGTCGAGCCTTCGCCAAAAGGCGGATTGACATAATATGATACAGGCTCGGCAACGCCCCAGAAAACAAGACTTATACCGATACCAGCACTGAAAAGCATCGCGATCCAGGTAACCCTATTGTATTCCGGCACGTCAGCATCCTGTCCGAGTTTCACCTTGCCGAACCTAGAAAATGCAATAAACACACAAAAAACAAGAAGAATAAATACAGTCAGTAAAAAAAGCCAGCCAAGTTTGTCATAGATAAAACTCAAAAAAGTGTTCGAGAAATACTCCAGTTTTTTCGGGAAAACTGCACCAAACCCTAAAAACAGTAAGCTAACCGCAAGCGAAACATAAAACACTAAACCATACTTCTTCATAACGTGTAATACAAACTCCTTTCTATGTTGGAGGTGTGGGACGCGAGGACAGGCTACTTGTCCCGGCTTGTTACCTGGCCAGACCGAGCGAAGAACCTGTCCTCGTCCGCCACACGGCTCTGCTGAGTGCCAAAAATTTGTGGGACGATGTATTTGTCATTACGTCCCACCTCCGCAACTTTCAGGCGATGTCTATTTGTGTTGTGTTTGCCAGGCGGATGAAGGTGTCGACGGCGATGGTTCCTTTTCCTTCGGGCAGGACGAGCAATGGGTTGACGTCCATTTCGAGAATTTCGTCGTAGTACTGTTCGGCAAAAGATGCGATGGATTGCACCGTGTTCACGAGTGCTTCCATATCTCCCTTTGGCCGTCCCCGGAAGCCATTCAGCAGCTCCATGCATTTCAGCGACCCCAGTGCTTTCCGGATATTTTGTTCATTTGCCGGCAGCATGATGACTGCAGTGTCATTAAGGAAATTCACCAGCTCTCCGCCAGCCCCGACGACAAGTGCTGGACCAAATTGGTCATCGCGTTTAATTCCGATTGTCATTTCCAGCACAACTCCCGGCACCATTTCTTCGACGAGAAATAGAATATCGTCAATATCATTCGTCTTATCGGCAAGGTCGTGATTCATCTGGTTGATGACTTGGATAACTTCCGTATGATCCTGGATATTAACTTTTACCGCGCCAATGTCCGACTTATGCGTAATACCTTTGCTGACGGCTTTGACAGCAAATGGGGGAGATAGCTCCTTAATCGTGCTGAGTTCATCCAGCGAGTGACTTAAAAGCCGTCCTTGAGGCACGCTCACACCATACCCTGCCAGCAGCTGTTTGCCTTCCCATTCATTCAGGACAGTGGTGCCCGCGTTGGTATTCGTCCATTGGACCGGCAGTAAAAGCGTCCTCGCTTCTGTTTGAAACATTTGCATTTGCTGCTGGCTGCTGAAATACGTATTTGCATTCAGCGCCGCAAAAGCTTCATCGACACCCTGCAGCGGGGTGATACCGTTTTGAATCAACATCTCCCGCACGTGTCCGGGGATTCCCTCAGTGAACGTTGAAATGACAACGGCCGGTCTGTTCGTTTCTTGTTTTGCTTTTATCAGTGCATTAATCGATGCCTGCCATGGATCCAATTCAGTTGGTTCAGAGATCAAATAGTCCAAAACAAGGACGGTGACAGCAAAATCCCCTTGCATAAATGTCCGGAAACAGCGTATCAGTTCAGGTTCATTTCCCCAAATCGACGTATTGTAATCCAGTGGGTTGGAAACGTGTTCGAACTTAGTCAGCCGTTCTTTTAAGGCTGCAGTCTGTTCATCTGTCAGTGCCGGCAGCGAAAAACCATATTCAGCAGCAAAATCAGCCATGATTGTTGATTCCCCGCCGGAACAAGTGAGTACCCCCAGTTTTTTTGATTCCATGGATCCGGTGACACAGAACAGTTTCAATGTTTCCGTTAAAGCGGAAAGGGTGTCAACTCGCAGGATATGAAACCGCTCAAACAAGGCATTATACAGCTCGTCGGAACCGGCCATGGAACTCGTGTGACTCATCGTTAGCTGTGAACCAGTCTCCGAACGGCCGGTTTTCAAAACAACAATTGGAACGCCTTTTTGAAGGGATTTTTCTGCTGCCCGCTGAAATGTGTCGAGATCATCCAATCCTTCCATATAGATGCCAATGGCGTTGACTCGCGGATTCTCAATTAGTGCCTCAATATAATCGCCGATACCAAGGGATGCCTGATTTCCGACACTGATCATATAGGCGAGCGGCAGGGTGCGGCCGGCCATCGTCATGTTCATGCTCAGATTGCCGCTTTGGCTGATAATCGCTGCGCCGCTGTCAACGGAAACACTTCCATAATGATCGGGCCATAGTGCGGCATTATCCAAAAAATTGAGAACTCCATAGCAATTAGGCCCCACTAACACCATGTCACCGGCGTTGGTGATGAGCTGTTCCTGCAAATCGCCGGCGCCACTTTCAGCAAAACCGGCAGCATAACAGACGGCGCCATGCGTGCCGATTTCATTCAGCTGGCGTACGACAGATACGGTCTGCTCCTTATTTACAGCAATGAACGCAGCATCTGGTGCTTTCGGCAGTGTCTGGATGCTATCGTAACAAGGGAAGCCTTCCAGCATGGATTCTTTTGGATGGACAACGTAAATTTCTCCGGCGAAGCCGATTTGCAGGCAATTTTTAATCCCCTGACGGATGATTTTTTTGCTTCCGATAAACAAAATGACTTCCGGTGACAACAGTTTTATCAGATTTTCCTGTCTTTTTGTCATTTCCCCTCACCTCATCTCATTAGTCAACATAAATGCCAAGCCCACGTTTTTTGATTTGCTTGGCAATGACGACCCGCTGAACTTCTGACGTTCCTTCCCAGATACGATCCACACGTGTATCACGCCAGAGCCGTTCAACCGGATTTTCGCGCATGTAGCCGCGTCCGCCCAACAGCTGTACCGCTTTATCACAAACACGTCCGGCCATTTCTGAGCAATGCAGTTTTACAGCTGCAGCCCGTGCGTGATTGAGTTTGCGTTCCCAGCTTTGCGACAGTTCCCAGCACGTCCGGTACAGCATGCTTTTTGCCGCGGTAATGTCAACGGCCATATCCGCCAGCATAAATTCAATTCCTTGAAAATCACGGATGCTTTGACCGAATTGCTCTCTGTCGGCGACAAAGGCATTCGCTGTTTCCGTTGCACGGATGGCGGCACCAACACAGCGGGCGGCGATACCAAGCCGTGCTTCAACAAACCAGTCTTTCGTCATGTTGTAACCGCTTCCAATTTCACCGAGCATTTTTCCTTCATCAACGTACACATTTTCAAAAATAAACTCAGGATGCTCATAGACAAAGTTGTGGGTGTACATTGGGGTGCGCTTGACTTTTACCCCAGGCAAATCTTTGTCAACAAAGAACACTGTTGGACTTTCTGGATCACCGTCAACATGGGCATGCACCAGAATATAATCGGCAGCATCCCCGACCGTCACAAACCACTTTTCACCGTTTATTCTATATCCGCCGTCCACTTTGTCGGCCCGTGTCCCGCATTGCGATGGATCAGACCCAGCGTTTTCCTCCGTGATGGCATATGCATCCCGCCGTTTTCCAAAATTCGTAGGGATCAAGTATTCCTCTTTTTGCTGCTGTGTCCCGAACCGCATCGGATAGGCCGGCTGGAAAACGGTATCCCAGAGGGCGTTCGTCACTTTACCCAATTGTTCGTTAACAAGCATTTGTTCAAAAATCGTTAATCCCTGCCCGCCGTCTTTTTTGGAATGATTGATGGCGTTTAGATCCCACTCCAGTACTTGGTCGTTTATTTGCCGGAGTGTTTGCTCATCCAAACCGTTGTTTTCTTCACAAGTCAATTCGTGCGGCATCAGTACCTCTTCCGCAAATGCCTTAGCTTTTTGCTGCAATGCAGCTTGCCCGTTCGTTAATGACTGGGCAAATAGGCTAGATGTTTCAAGTGTTGATAGATTAGTTGACATACAGATTCCTCCTTGAAAAAAATTTATAATTGGTTCACAGCACCGATTAAATACTCCGACAATTGCTTGCCTTCTTTAGCTGCGTAATAACCGTTCACGAATCATTATGCAAAAAATATGCCAACTTTGTGTTATTTGGGAAATCGAAGTTGACGCGTCAGGAAAGACGTAAAACGTGAGTTAATTTCGACTAAAAGAGGTAAAAGTGACTCAGAGGAGGGGCTATATGTGCGAAAACAGGAGGGCTCATCTTTTTATGTTATTTATGACTTTTTTTTGGTATAATGAAACCAGTATTAAGGGAGGCGTCATTGTTGAGTGAAGCGAAAAAGTTGCAAAAAGATGCAATGCATATGCTTAAACTGACAAGCAGAACATTCTACATACCTATAACAATGTTGAAATCGCCATTAAAAGAAACCGTCGGGTCAGCTTATTTGTGTATGCGTGCTGTTGATGAAATAGAAGACCATGAAGAATTGGATTCCGAGGTTAAACAGCATCTGCTTCGATCGGCAAGTACTCTGTTAAAACACGGATTTGACGACCGGGCATACCATGAATTGCTCAAGCCGTATGAGGCCCTCCTGCCTGAAGTGACATTGAGATTAGGCGATTGGATTCGCTTATGTCCGGACGGGATTGTTGAAAATGTTAAGGAATCGACAAGCATCATGGCGTCCGGAATGGCTGATTGGGCTGAAAAAGGCTGGGATATTAAAAATAGAGCAGATCTGGATGATTATACATATTACGTGGCCGGACTTGTTGGTGTCATGCTTTCAGATATTTGGCATTGGTATGATGGAACAGAGACAGACCATGAGCTTGCCATCGGCTATGGCCGGGGGCTTCAGGCGGTAAATATTTTGCGTAACCAGGATGAGGACAGTGAGCGCGGTGTCAATTTTGTACCGGAAGGCTGGACGCGGGATGATTTATTCCTCTATACAGAACGAAATCTCGAACAGGCGGATGAATATATGAAGGACATCAATACCCGGACGATCAAGCTGTTTTGCCGAATCCCGCTTGCTTTAGCGAAACGGACCGTTAAAGCCTTGAAAGAGGGCCGCGAAAAGATTTCCAGGAATGAAGTTGAAACCATTGTAGAAGATATTAAGAATGACTGAACAAAAGCCACTGTTCTTTCCCAATGGCGGCTTTTGTTATATAAACTTATGTAATTAAATGAAAAAACCGCTATATAGAATTACAGCGGTTTTTTTATATTGTTACTAGTCAAGATTGATATCTAGAATACTACCTGTATTACGATCGACATCTACTTCATATTTCACACCTTGTTGGGTTATGATTTCCACCTCATAAACTTGCATACCGTTCTTTGTATCCAATTCCGCGCTAACCACTTCCCCAGGAACCTGCTGTACGGCTATATTTATCCCTTCGATAATGTTAATTTGGCGATACCAGTTTTGCCTATAGCCATATCCTTGATTTTGCCAGTTCGCATACCCAATTGGACCCCAATAATTATACATAACAATACTCCTCCTCAGCGTTAATTATTACTCTTTAGTATGTTATGCACACACCTAGATTAGGTGTTATTCACAC